>NZ_DEYI01000048.1:44533-60493 GCF_002364475.1 Idiomarina sp. UBA3162 | reverse complement strand
TTTTTTATGCCTGCTCGCCGACGTACGTCGCGCCCGCACCTTGTACGTCGCGCATCCTGCGCGACCATCGACACCGCCCCGTGCGCCCAAGGCGCACGCTACGACGGGGTGAACGACCGTGCCACGTAAGTCGCGCATCCTGCGCGACCATCGACACCGCCCCGTGCGCCCAAGGCGCACGCTACGACGGGGATAACGACCGTGCCACGTAAGTCGCGCATCCTGCGCGACCATCGACATCGCCCCGTGCGCCCAAGGCGCACGCTACGACGTTATGATATAATGTGATGATTCTTTTGGATTTGAGGTTTTTTTGTGTGGCCTTTAGCTTCTCATCACAGCTTTAAAATTAACAACTATGCTTCAGACGTGTTTAACGTTACCAGCGTTGCCGAAGCACGAAGCGTAGCCAACCTGGATAACTACTTAATCTTAGGCGAAGGCACTAATACGCTATTCATAGATAACTATGACGGTGTAATAGTAAAGAGCTGCATCACCGGCATTTCCTACGAAGAGAAGAAATCAGGCTGGCATATTCGCGTTGGTGCGCAGGAAAACTGGCATGACTTTGTCGTCTGGACATTGACTAAAAACATCTGCGGATTAGAGAACCTTGTTTTGATTCCTGGTTCAGTTGGAGCCGCACCTGTACAAAACATTGGCGCATATGGCGTAGAGGTAAGTCAATATATCCAAAGTGTTGAAGCTGTTCATATTGACACGGGTGAGTCTCACACGATAGCCAACACTGAATGTGAGTTTAGCTATCGTGATAGTATTTTTAAAAAGAATCCACGTAGTTGGCTTATCACCCACGTTAATTTTAATATATCAAAAGCTTGGCAACCTAATTTAAGCTATCCCGCACTCGCAGATCTTAACAACCAAACCTCAATATCGGCGCGAGCAATTGCAGATGCTGTCACTGCTATTCGGTCATCAAAGCTTCCCAATCCAAATGAGATACCTAATGCAGGCTCGTTTTTTAAAAACCCAGTGGTTTCCGCTGAGCGCTATCAACAACTCATTGAAGACTTTCCTAACCTCATTGCATTCGAAGTAGGTGGTGACTATAAGTTGGCCGCCGGCTGGTTGATAGAGCAGTTAGGCTTAAAGGGCACCTGTTGTGGTGACTGTTGTGTTCATGATAAGCAGGCGCTGGTGCTTGTTAATCGAGGTAATGCAACAGGAGATAATGTGTTAGCGTTGTGTCGCTTGATCCAGCAACGTGTCGAACAAAGGTTCGGTGTCATACTCGAGCCAGAAGTTCGAATGATCGGTCGCAATGGTCTCATTGACGATATAACGAAATACCAGAGATCATGATTATGAAAATTGAACAACGGCTAGAGCAACTTATAAAGTTACTGAGTGATGGTGAATTTCACTCGGGCGAAGCGCTGGGTCAAGCCATGTCTGTCTCGCGCGCTGCTATTAACCAATATATTGAAAAGCTTGATGAACTTGGAATTGACGTATTTTCGGTTTCAGGTAAAGGCTACCGGCTAGCAACATCGATTGAATTACTCAATGCTGAAGATATAACAGCCACAAGCCGGCTACCTGAAAATATGTTAAACGTAAGCTCAATTGTTGGATCGACTAACGATGATCTTAAGCAATTAAGCGATACACAACAGTTACCTCAGGGTTATGCAATATTGGCAGAGGCGCAAACACAAGGCCGTGGTCGGAGAGGTAAACAATGGATCTCACCATTTGGTACTAATCTTTATATCAGCTTGTACTGGCGGTTAGAAGAAGGCCTGGGGCGCGCTATGGGATTAAGCCTAGCGGTAGGTCTAGCCATTGCACGCGTTCTTCGCGAGCAACTTGATATCGAACACGTTGCAGTTAAGTGGCCTAATGATGTGTACATTAATGATCAAAAAGTGGCTGGTATTTTGATAGATATCGACAGCCTTGATGATGGCAGTGCACGTTGTGTGATTGGTATAGGTATCAATTTGACTTTGCCAGAGACAGCCGCTCAGTCCATTGATCAAGCGTGGACCGACGTGAATAGCCATTTAGCGTTACCATTACAGCGGAATCAATTTGCCGGTCGTATACATCAATATCTCGTCAGCACGCTAGAAGAGTATGAAAATGCTGGCTTTGCACAGTTCGCCTCATTGTGGCGACAGTACGATAAGTTCGATAACAAGCCCGTTCGATTATTGTTAGGTGAGCGTAAGGTTGATGGGCTGTGTCGTGGTGTGGACGAAACAGGCGCACTGTTAGTTGAGGTAGACGGTGGTGTAAAACGCTTTTTTGGTGGCGAGATATCTGTGAGGTCTGCTGATGCGACTAGTTATTGATAGCGGCAATACGCGAACTAAGCTTGCGATCTACGACAATAGGCAACTCGTTCGTGAACACAAATACGTTAACACTGAATTGCTTATCAACGACCATTGGGTCAATGAGTTAGCGGACGTTGCGGGTGACATTGAGTCATCGTGTGGCTGCTCTGTTGCTAACCAAGAAGTTAAGCGGGCCATTGAGCAAGGTCTAAGCAGACTGTCAATCTCAATTGATTGGCTTGCCAGCACGAGAGCTTGGCGGGATGTAAAGAATGCCTATTCAGAGCCCGAGAAGCTGGGGGCTGACCGTTGGTTTGCTTTATTAGGGTACCGTTCTGAAGCGCGTAAAAATTGTATGATCATCGACGCAGGCACCGCCATGACAATTGATTGGATGACGGCAACGGGTCAGCATTTGGGTGGGTGGATTGTGCCAGGACGTCGTTTAATGCACGAATCGATGCATCAAAAAACGGCATTGGTTAAGGGCGAGCTCTCTGACGAATGTTTCCGAGAGCCTGCAACCAATACCGTGACCGCAATGAGTTATGGTGTTCATTACGCACTAGTAGGCGCAATTAGTCAGGCGCTTCACGTCAGTCGGCAGCACTTTAATGACCAACCGTTTGATATTGTGGTGACAGGAGGCGATGGCGAACGACTCATCCAATCTGTGAGCCGCTTAGAACCCATTAACTATCTTCGAAAAGATGATTTAGTATTTAAGGGTTTGCTGGTGGCTGCCGATAATGAATCATAAACATTGGCTTTAAGGTAGGATGATGAGGCAGTTCTTTATAGTAGTCGCGTTGACTGTCTTTGGTTCTGGCTCTGTTGTAGCGCAGGAACAGGGTGGAGAGCTTGAGGCGGTTCAACTGTACAGTGATGCCGATCTGGTCGATATGTTTGCTAATAACACGCACTTGAATCGTGTAGAGAAACAAGACCGTTGTCAGCTAGTTCAGGATATCGAAGCACAAGCCGATATTGAACAACGTCCGACATATCAGTTCTTATACGGCGACATGCTCGCTTGGGGAATTTGCTATGAGCAAGATGAAGCGTTGGGTATTCTCTATATGGAAAAGGCTGCACAGCAAGGTCTGATTGCGGCCCTCGAGCAATTGGGACGTTATTATCATCAGGGTACTCTGGTACAAAAAGATGTCGATAGAGCGATATTGTATCTGCGAGAGGCTGCCTCACTCGGGAATATACCTGCGCAATTGCGGCTTGCCGATATATTGGTTGCAGGTCAGGGCAGTCCCTACGACTTTAAAAATGCTTATCGGTGGTTACACCATGCCGTAACCGCTGATGAATCAACGCACCAGGCGATTGCAAAACGGATGAATCAGCTCGCTCAGCTTATGCCACCGTCGGTCATTGAAAATGCAAAAAGCCCCTTAAATTAGGGGCTTTTTAATGAGTAGGTTCAAGATAGGCGTGAACGGAAATCGTCGTACGTGAAGTGTCGGACAACATCAAAGCTACCGTCTTCACGTAGAATGCCAATATCTGGATGTTGTACACCATTAAAGAACGTTGTTTTTACCATGGTGTAATGCATCATGTCAGCAAAGACTAATCGGTCGCCGGGTTTTAACGGCTCATCAAAGCTGTATTCGCCGATGACGTCACCGGCCAAACAACTGTTGCCACCGAGGCGGTATCGGTAAGGTTTATCAGCAGGTAACCCTGCACCCTCGATATGCGGTCGGTATGGCATTTCAAGAACGTCTGGCATGTGCGCAGTAGCGGAGATGTCTAACAGTGCGATAGAACCTTGGTTCTCGACAATATCCACCACTTCACAGACCAATGGACCGGTCTGCCAAGCAACCGCTGATCCTGGCTCTAATATAATATCTAAGTTGTAAGTCGCTTTTAACCGTTGCAACTGGCTAATTAGATGGTCAACATCATACCCTTCGCGCGTCATTAAATGACCGCCACCCAGGTTTAACCACTTCACCTGATGCAACAAATCGCCAAACTTGTTCTCTACTGCTGCGAGCGTCCGCTCCAACGCATAGGAGTCGCATTCACACAGGTTGTGTACGTGTATACCTTCAACACCATCTAACGAGACGTTTTCGAGCTCACTTGCGCGTACACCGAGTCGTGAGCCCGGTGCGCTGGGATCATAGAGTTCGGTATCGGCCTCTTGGTGTTCCGGATTGACCCGCAAACCGACAGATACGCCGGCCGCCTTCGCTTGACCGGCATAGGCTTCCCATTGCGTGATGCTATTAAAAGAGATGTGGTTAACAATCGGCAGCAACTGTTTGATATCCTCCGCCTTATAGGCTGGAGCATAAGCATGGACTTCACTGCCGAACTTATCGGCAGCAAGTTGAGCTTCCCAAACCGAGCTCGCTGTACATCCTTTCAAATACTGCTTAATAAGCGGAAAAGCTGACCACATAGAATAGCCCTTAAGCGCCAGAATGATACTGGCGCCGCTTTCCTCTTGCACACGTTTCATCAACTCAAGATTGCTACGCAGCAATGCCTCGTCGAGTACGTAACAAGGCGAGGGTATATCCTCACGCAGGTACTTGTTCATATTACTCACCGAACGGCTGCTCACATTCCGTGACGTGCCAAGGCAAGCCATACTGATTTAGGCGATTCATGAATTCATCTGGGTCGAACTGTTCCATGTTCCAAACACCTGGTTTCATCCATTCGCCCTGCAACATCATCGCTGCTCCAATCATAGCGGGTACGCCGGTGGTGTACGAGACCGCTTGAGCGCCCACTTCTTTGTTGGTTTCAGCATGGTCACAGTTATTGTAAATAAAGATGGTCTTTTCTTTACCATCTTTCATACCTGTTACATAGGTACCAATACAAGTTTTGCCGGTGTAGCCTTCAGCTAGCGAACCAGGGTTAGGCAACACCGCCTTCAGAAACTCGAGTGGCACGATGTCTTGTCCTTGAAACTGAACGGGCTTGATTGACGTCATGCCAACATTCTCTAATACGCGCAAATGCGTCAAGTATTGGTCGCCAAAGGTCATCCAGAAACGCGCGCGCTTAATGGTTGGGAAATGCTTAACCAAAGATTCAAGCTCTTCGTGATACAGGAGGTAAGAAGGGCGCTCACCAACATTGGGATAATCCAAATCCTTACGGACGCTGATTGGGTCAGTTTCGTGCCATTCACCATTTTCCCAGAACTTACCCTTTTGCGTGATCTCGCGAATATTGATCTCTGGATTAAAGTTAGTCGCAAAGGCTTGCCCATGGTCACCGCCATTACAGTCCACGATATCGAGATAATGAATCTCATCAAAGTAGTGCTTCGCAGCGTAAGCTGTAAATACGTTAGTCACGCCCGGATCGAATCCAGCGCCTAACAGCGCCATCAGACCTTTCTCTTTAAAGCGTTCCTGATACGCCCACTGCCACGAGTATTCGAATTTAGCTTCATCTTTAGGTTCATAGTTAGCGGTGTCGAGATAGTGCACGCCGGTCTCTAAACACGCGTCCATGATCGGCAAGTCTTGGTATGGCAAGGCAACGTTGATAACCAATTTAGGCTGCACTTGGCGAATCAAATCCGCGACTTTAGCGGAATCGTCAGCGTCTACTTGATACACACCCACCACGCGATCGTCGCCTGCTTGTTCTTGCAAGGCTTCACACTTAGAAAGGGTACGGCTTGCCAAATGAATTTCTGAGAACACTTCTGGCAACTTGGCACATTTTTGTACAACTACGCCGGCAACACCGCCCGCGCCAATGATTAAAACCTTAGACATTCGCTCTTTCCTCTATCGTAAATGCGGTATCATTTCTTGCTGCGAAAGATAGCATAAAATTATCAGTGCTTCATTCGCTATCTTTGCTTTGTGTAACTGCCATGTTGAGCTCATTTGCTGCAAATGTCCAAAGCTTGCTGACGTGTTCGATAGACATCCATGTTGGTCGATCATTTAAGTGACCGGCAGAAGGCTGTGTGAGTAGTAGTATCGGCTTATTACAGCTTTGCGCGCGTTGCAAACCGGCAGCAAGCTTGAAGCTGTGCCAGGGTGCAACGCGAGTATTGTTTTGCGATGTGCTGACAATCGTGGCCGGGTAACAGGTTGCGCTATCGATGTTGTGTAGTGGAGAATAGCTATAGAGCGTTTTAAATTGTAATGCATCACTACTTAACCCGTACTCAGTAGACCACGCTTTAGCGTTCGCATTGGCTGTTTGATAGCGCAGCATGTCAAATAACCCATTATCAAGTAGCGCGACGTTAAATAGCTCGGGCGACTCGACCATTACTGCAGCACCAAGCATTGCACCATTACTGCGTCCGTAAAACGCCAACTGAGTGTGTGTGGTGTATTGGTTTTTGATTAGGTACTGTGCGGCGCCTTCAATATCATCAATCACCTGTAGCTTACCCGCTAATCGGCCTGCATCATGCCACTGTTCGCCAAACTCGCCACCACCGCGAACATTCGCTATCGCGACTTGGCCCCCGAGTTCTAACCAAGTTAACCAAGCAGGGTTGTATGTAGGTAGCATCGAGATACCAAAGCCACCATAGGCGATGAGCAGCGTTGGACGTTCCGTAGGTGCGGACTCAACATCCTTGCCAACGATAAACATCGGGATCGGCTGACCATCAGTGGAGGTGTACGTAATTTGTTTTGCTTGGTAGTTGTCGACCCCTGCCGGCTGTTTAAAAGAACGCCAAAGTGTCGTGCGTTGCTGCGCTGCTTGGTAGCGATAGATGCTGCCAGGTTGAGTGAACTGTTCAAATTTAAAGAAAGCCTCGCGTCCGGCTTTATGTGCTGTGAGCTCTGAAATATGGCCTTGTCCAGGGAGCGCTAGCTCCCGTAATACATGCCCTTTTGAATTCAAAATAACTAAGCGTGACTGAGCTTTATCTAAATAATGAGCAATGATCTGGTCATCAATCACAACAGCGTCAGCCAGAGTTTGCTGTTGTTCCTCTACTACTATCTGCTGAGATTGCCACGGTTGCTGGATGTTTAATGCGACGAGTAACCCCCGGCCTTGCTCGCCTCGTAGTTTAAATATAAGTGACTGTTCGTTGCTTCCGATAAAAGTGGCGAATTCATTATCGGGGAAATTTATTTCAACCAGCTCCTTCGACTGTTGGGCATCAGCCATCAAGTACCAACTATTTTTATCAAAGCCGGAGGTCGCTTTGATTAACACTGCGGAGGCATCGGGTAACGTATAGATATAACTATCATGCTTGAGCCCCGTGGCGATACGTTTGTCTTGTGTTTGTGGGGAACCGATGTGGTGGAAGTAAGGCTGAACCTGCGCTTGACCATCGTAATCGCCATCATTGGTTTTCGGATAGCGGCTGTAGTAGAACCCCTTCGAGTCCTTGGTCCAGGCGAGCTGAGTAAATTTCACACCACTGATCACGGGTTGCGTGGGCGGTTCTGGCTTAGCCACTGGTGTGATGTACCAATCGACCCAGTCGCTCCCCTGTTGACTTAACGAGTAAGCGATAGTCGTGCCGTCAGGTGATACACTATAGTCGTGAATCGAGGTCGTGCCAGCGGGATCAAGTTGGTTTGGATCAACCACAATATGGGGTGCGCCCGAATCTGATTGACGCACGTAGAGTACCAACTGATCTTGCAAGCCATCGTTTTGCAGGTAAAACCAATGTCCAGCGACTTCGGTGGGCGCGCTGGTTCGTTCGTAATTTGATAATTCCGTTAGCCGCTGTCTAATAAACTCGGCGCTATTTAACTGACGCAAATGTTGTTCCGTATAAGCATCCTGTGCAGTTAGCCACTGCTGTATCTCGGCGCTTTGCTGGTTTTCTAAATTGCGAAAGTCGTCAGTGACCACTTCGCCGTGATAGTTATCGGTCGCGGATTGTGAGGCAAGCGGGGGATAGCCATAGGGATTCTCAGGCTTGGCTGCTGGTTTTTCGTTTTGGCTCGAGCATGCTGAGACTAAAGCGAAAATTAACAGGCTAACAAACCGCGTGTGCTTCATAGGATATCCCTTTGATTAAATTATTTGACTATTCTATGAACCCTCAGCCAACGACTCAATCGCTTTACAGAATTTTAGCGATGTCTGAACGCATTAGTGCGCTGAGTTGTTTGAGCGAGTCCGCATTATAAGTTTGTTTGAGTGACTGTATCGCGTTTTGAGGAACGGCAAAGTCCGATGGCGTGAAGTGGATAGCATCGTGATCACTCACCCACGCGCAGGCTAACAAAACACTATCGAGCGGCAAAACACCCTCTTTAAAAGCGTTTAGTAAAGCGTTTGCGGTAGCATTGAGCCTACTTGATGGAAGGTGTCCAGCAAACCACCAACGTAGCTGCGCTGTTCCCCATTCAAACAGCGGTGAGCACAAGGCTTCGGATTCTGCAGTTAACGGGGAGACCCAAAGCGAAGCATAGCGAGCGCTGACGCGATCTTGCTTACTACTGAGTCGGACCAGCTGGTAGCCGTTGGCACGCCAAAACTGAGCTAAACCAGATTCGTAACCAAAACTTGTACCTAATGCATGCACGTTTTGCGTCGTTGCCCATTGCCGAATGGCTGTGAGTACAGCTGAGGCGATGCGTTGTCGGCGGTGATTTTCTTGTACCGCGATTCTACTCACTCGGCACCATCGCAATGCTGCTAAGCGGGGACTTTGTAGAAAGTAACTGAGGCTCTGAGGTAATAAATTTCCAGGTGGACGGCGTTTACCTTGTTGTACTTGCAAGGTGAGCTCATCGGCCAATGGACCTTCTAGTACGAGCCAAGCAACCGCGACGACGGAACCATTATTAACGTGCAAGTAAAGGTGGTGTAGCGGTTCGTCGAGCAGTAGTTTGAGGTCATTTGGACTACTTTGATAGTGAGCCTCGAGTAGCAACTCAAATGCTTGGTGCAATACATCCTCTGGTAGTTGGCTTGCGTGATATACGCCACTATCCACTGACTGGGTTAAGCATTGAGGCGCCGCATTAAGCAGTAATGCTTCCTTTAGCCAATGTTCTAAAGGGTCACCTGTTAACCAACGCAGGGGCTCTTGCAACGTATGTACCTTGACCCTGCTAAATGTGCGCTTGGCCCATTCAATAAAGTGAATAGCAAAACCACGACCACACCCCTCGTAGCCATCTACCGTAGTGGCTAGCATCCAAGCTGGATATTTCTGTACCAACTGTTGCATCGCCCACAGAGGAATACCGGCCGCTTCATCAATGATGAGTCGCTCTGTCGAGCCGTGTTGTTTGATCAGTGTGTCCCAAGCAACAAAGTGAGCATGAGGTGCGTGCTTCAGTAATACTTGAGCATTCGCTTTTCTGGGCGCTGTAACAATACATTGGTTTGCGCTGTCGGCTTGAGCAAGCGCTGTCCCTAAGCAACTACTTTTGCCACGCCCCCTTGATGCAATTACTATATGCACGGATTCTTTGTCCTGCAACTGTTGGACAAGGTCCTGTTGGGCTGCCGTAGGCAGTGAAGGTGGCTTAGCATCGCTTGTGGCCTCAATGGGCGAACGCATTTGCCAACAATCGATGAGCCGATTTAACGCGGGAGAAGGCCGTTGTGGCGTCAGTAGCACTAGCTCGCCACCGGCCATCAAAGTGCCACACAAAGCGGCTATGGCATCAAAATTCAGTTGGTTTCGACAGTCAATGACGACCTGGTTGAACTCGTGTCCAAGGAAGTCTCTATAACGGTTGGTGGCCGCATGGGCTGCGGTATCAGAGTCAGATAAATAAAGCGAAAGTTTGTTGGGACATGTTTCGAAAGAGGGGCTCAAAAGAGCCCCATCTGAAATGATATGTAATTGCCTAAAGCCAGTATGTTTTAGAACCACGTGATGCCAAAGAATTTGCTTAATACCGTGTTGATGAATACCACAAATAGGATAGCTGGAATAAAGGTGGTAATGGACACACGTACGTATTTAGCTAAGAAGGTATTGGGGTAATTGCTATTACCCTCAGATAACTCTTTTTCAAGGCTGCTATACCGCCAGTGCCACCAAACAAACAAGCAAATGAGCAAGCCATTAAGCGGCAAAATGGTGTCATAAAAGACATCATAAATGACATCAAAAACAGATTTGGTTACACCACCGTAGCTAACAAATTCGGTAAATGCTGGAATGAATCCAAATGAAGTGGCTGCGATAATTGTGAGTACTGTAGTCGCAACACACATAATTGAGAGTGCTTTTTTACGCGACGTGCCACGTTGTTGAATGATGGCTGCCGTCGGTACCTCAATAATAGAAACCAACGAGGTAATGGCTGCAACAAAAGCCAGCAAGAAGAAAATGGTGGCCGCGATGCTGGCGCCAACATATCCAATCGATGCTTCTAACGCGATAAAAATTTGTGGGAAGAATGAAAAGATCATGCTTACCGAAGAATCGCTGAGTGAGTTAGGGTCTGTATTCGGATTAATTGCGAATATCGCCGGCAAGGTCATGAGACCTGCGGTGAAAGCGACCGCGGTGTCTGTTATCGCGACAAGCTTACCGGAGGTTACAATATCGTCCTTACGGCTGAAATAAGAGCCATAAGTGATGAGAATGCCCATACCGAGCGACAAGCTGAAAAAGGCTTGTGACAGTGCGCCACTGATGACAGAGCCATCAATTTTGCTGAAATCGGGGACCAAATAGAATTGGATACCGATCGATGCGTTATCCAATGAGAGTACAAAGATAACCAGCAAAATCAGCATAATAAATAACGCTGGCATAAGGAATTTAGCCGCTTTCTCTATACCCTGGCGAACGCCGCCCATAAGAATCACGTTGACGATTAAGGTGACTGCAACGAGGAAGCCAACGAAGCTGTAGTCGTTGACAAACTGGCCAAAGTAACTGGGGTCGGCCAATTTACTGAGGTCACCAATGGCTGCGTGATAAAGGTAGCCGAAAATCCAGACAGTGATAACCATATAAAATATAGCGATCATGAAAGGGGTAAGAACCGCTAGGAAACCGGAAAAGCTCCAAAATGGTTTGCCACTGCCTAATGCTAAGTATGAGCCCAATGGGTTTTTCTGCGCTTTGCGACCAAGCCCCATTTCGGCAAGCATAATAGGCAGACATATGAATGCAACAAAAAGTGCGTAAATTAGTAGAAAGGCTCCACCACCGTTTTTAGTTGCAGCGACAGGGAATCCAACCAGGTTACCGATACCAACCGCTGAGCCCGCAGCAGCCAGAATGAACCCGATCTTCGAACTGAATTGATCGCGTTGTTCGCTCATTAGTTTCCTTCTTCTTTTTAATTGTTATTGTCGAGCTCTTTTTGCGAGCTAAAAATTTAAGCAATCCTAGCAAGGGGCAGGGCAGTCGGCAAGCGTGCGCCTGCCCGTAATGCGATTAAAGGTGTAAAGCACAGGTTTAATAAGGAAATTTAAGAAGTTTTAACGCTTACCAAGACTGCATTTCTATAATTCGTGACACACAGCGCTGAAACGGAAACTTAAGTAACTCAGCTTGATACAGGCGTTCGGGCTCATCGGCAGCATTAAGTATGAGTAAGCAACCACGGTCGTAGCACTCATCGATCAACGCGATGAAACGGCGAGCCTCATTATCCAAGTGACTTTCGTGTTGATGAGTCGCGTTGCGTTGGTAGCCGTCCTCGACACCTTGTTGAGTCGAATTTTTTGGCTTAAAAGTAAAACGTGGAACTTTATCAACGGCGATATGCTTGTAGTGATCCGCGAGTTCCATATAGTCACGCTGGCTTCTTGGACCTGAGCAGAGCTGAGCGAAGTCAAATAGAATTGTATTTTTTGAGCGCCCTATGCAAGGTAAATCGCGGTTCATGATGGTCACTGGCTTATTATTAGACAACTGACCAAAGTGTGCGGCGACTTGCTGCTTAAAGTCTTGTGCTGACTGCTCAATAAAGTAATACGGCGCTTCACCCTGTTTTAGTCGGCGGTAATCAATACCTGAATCAAGGTCAATGATTTGGCATTGTCGCTCGAGCAACTGAATGAAGGGTTCAAAGCGGTGCCGTGCAAGGCCGCCCCGATACAGCTCCGACGGTGGCGTATTTGAGGTCGTGACGAGGGTGACACCATGACTAAACAACGCCTGCCAGAGATTACCTAACAGCATCGCATCACCGATGTCTTCGACGATAAATTCATCTAAACATATCACCCGATAGTCTTGAGCCCATACACCTGCGATAGTTAACAGTGGATCGGTCTCACCTTGGTGGTGATTGAGCTGATCATGAATGCGCTTCATGAAATGGTGATAATGCAAGCGAGTTTTTTCTGAAATAGCTAGGCTGTTATAGAATAAGTCCATTAGCATCGACTTGCCGCGACCGACGGGACCGTATATATAAACAGATTGTGGATGCGCCGATTGAACAAGTTGCTGGCGCAGAATATCAAGACGAGCGCACACCGATGCTTGCAGTGCGTCCGCTTGCAATTTTCCTGAGTGAATAAGGCTTTGATACTGTGTCTTTATCATAAAAAAAAGCGGCCGGTTGAGGGAACCGGCCGAACTCGTTGCTAGTGAACAGCCATTAATACATCATGCTGTAAAGAGTTCTACGCGCCTTCGATGCAAGCGGATCACCGTCAGGTAATTGATTGATAACGTCGAGTGCATATTTTTTAGCTTCAGTGCGTGCGGGATCCTTGCGCATCACTTCAAATAACAATGAAATGGCTTCTTCATCTCGGTGCGACTGGTGCAGTTGCAGCGCGAGTTTGATTTTTAATTCGCTATTATCTGGCTCTTCCTCGACCTGCGCTTGTAGTGCTTTAATCTCTGGCGAGTCGGCGCTATCTTCAGCGAGTTCGATTTTGCTCATGATCCGTTGATAGTCACTATCGTGCTCGACCATTGGGATCGTCGCCGCGAGCTCCTTAGCTTGTGCTAAACGACCGTGGTCGACCGCTGCTTCTGCCAATAATTTGATGGCGGTCATGTTGCTACTATCAATGTCAAAAGCCTGTTTGGCTTGCGTGTAGGCTTCCGCAGCGTTGCCTTCGGCAAGTGCTTGTTGTGCATTTTGAATAAAACTATCGGCTGGGCTTGGCAAATGGGGTTCGAGCATTGTCATAATTTCAGTTTCAGATTTAACCCCCGCGAAGCTGTCAACGGGCTGGCCGTCCTTAAAGAAGGCGACGGTAGGCAAACTACGAACGCCAAACTGCATGGCAAGCTCTTGTTGCTCGTCACAATTAATTTTTGCCAAGGTAATGTCGTCGGGGTATTGGCTCGCAATACGTTCTAATACCGGCATTAATTGTTTGCAAGGCTCGCACCAGTCAGCCCAAAAATCGATGATCACTAATCGCTCTTTCGAGCCTTCTAATAAAACTTGCTGAAAATTCTGCAGTGTAATGTCGACAATATTGCTCTGTGCCATGAGTCAGCCTTTATTTAAATGTATCAATACATAGCAACATCGGGGCAACCCGAAGGAAATTCAATGGCATCATTACTTGAGCCACGCCAGTAGCTTGTCTTTAAGTTTGGTGTAAGGTGGATAACGCAGCGCTACGTCGAACTTAAAGGAACGTTGCATGACTGCCTTTTGATGACTGAGCGTGTCAAAACCAAATTTACCGTGATAACGACCCATGCCACTTTGGCCAACGCCTCCAAACGGAAGCTCTTCGTTCAGCATAAACATCAACGTATCATTTGCGCAGTAGCTTCCGGCACTGACTTGCTCTTTAATTTGTTCGAGGGTGCGATTATTTTTACTAAAGGCGTAGCACGCTAAAGGTTTAGGCTTTGCTATCACGTAATCAATGGCGGCTTGTATGGACGTCACTGATTTGATTGGGAGTAGCGGACCAAAGATCTCTTCGTGATGAAGTGGGTGCTCGCTGTCCAGTCCATCTAAGTTGATAAGTGTGGGCGCGATATAGTTATCTTTACGCTGATAGTCTCCGCCACTGATGATGTCTGTGTCGTCGAGTAGCTTTACAAGACGTTGCCAATGGTTGGCACTAATAATCCGACCGTAATCATCGCTCTGTTGCGGGTCATTGCCGTAAAACAGTTCGATTTGCTCTTTGATTTTGCTTATCAACGTATCGCGAATGCTGTCCTGAACCAGCACATAATCCGGCGCTATACAGGTTTGACCGGCGTTAAGGTATTTGCCCCAGACCAAGCGCCGAGCGGTGACCTCAATATCGCAATCTTCACTTACAATTGCCGGACTTTTACCACCGAGCTCCAGTGTTGTCGGTGTCAGGTGTTGCGCTGCGTTACGTAAAACAGCTTTAGCACCATTACTACCGCCGGTGTAGAAAATATGATCAAAAGGTTGTTGGGTAAGTTCGTCAGCAACCGAGACATCACCGGTGACAACCTTAATCGCATGGTTGTCGATATAGTCGCCCAGCTTATTGGCGATGACCTCTGCGGTGTTTGGCGCATGTTCTGATGGCTTCAGTATCACACAGTTGCCAGCCGCAATGGCGGCAATCGCCGGCGCAATAAGTAGCTGTAGGGGATAATTCCACGCCCCTAGAATAAGCACTGTACCGAGCGGCTCAGGATAGAGTTGACTTGATCCAGGCCACGCCAATAACGGCGTTTTCACACGCGTCGGTTTAACCCACTTATTGAGATGCTTCAGTGTGTAATCGATGTGACTTAATAAATAGTTAAGCTCAGTTAATCGACTTTCGCTCGGATGTTTACCCAAGTCCTGCGTGAGGGCGCGCTCGATCGAAGACTGCTCTTTTGTGAGAAAGTTCTTAATGCCTTCTAGCTGTTGTTTACGCCAAAAAACCGGGCGTGAAAGCCCGGTTTTGTAGGTGTTACTGAGTGAATCAAATAACTCAGCTATTGATGGGGTGGTGCTCATTCAAGGCCGCCTAACGTGATGGTCTTAATTTCCAAGTACTCATCTATACCGTATTTTGACCCTTCACGTCCAATACCCGATTCTTTAATTCCGCCAAATGGATTGTAGGCGTGGGAAATCGCGCCTGTGTTGACACCGACCATGCCGTATTCAAGCCCTTCACTGACTCGGAATATGCGAGCAGTATCTTTAGCGGCAAAGTAGGAAGCAAGACCGAACGGAGTGTCGTTCGCCTGTTGAATCGCTTCTTCCTCAGTTTCAAAACTCGAAATTGCGATGACGGGACCGAAAATTTCTTCTTGAGTGATTTCCATGTCTTGGGTCACGCCCGAGATAACGGTCGGTGCATAGAATAGGTCGCCCAAATCGGTCATTACCGATCCGCCTTCTTCTATTTCTGCACCATCGGATTTGGCACTGATGACGAGCCGTTGAACTTTATCGACAGCGTCTTGATCAATCAATGGTCCCAGATCGACGTCTTCTTTATCACCTGGACCCACATTAAGCGCTTTAACCTTAGAGACCACTTTCTTAACGAAGGCTTCTTTTACGCTATCTTGCACCAACACACGGTTCGCTGAGATACATGTTTGACCGCCGTTGCGGAATTTACATGCCATCAACTGTTCCGCTGCTTCGTCTAGATCCGCATCATCGAACACAATGAAAGGTGCATTGCCACCGAGTTCGAGCGAGATCTTTTTAACGTTCTCAGCACACTGCTTCATTAGGATCTTGCCGACACCGGTTGAGCCAGTGAAAGACAGTTTTCTAACTTGTTTTGATGTTGCCAGAATTTCGCCCACGGTTTTTGA
>NZ_DEYI01000048.1:0-44143 GCF_002364475.1 Idiomarina sp. UBA3162 | reverse complement strand
AGCTGAGCCAGTGCGAGACTTGATAAGGGTGTCAGTTGAGGTGGTTTAACCACGATGGTACAACCAGCCGCGAGTGCAGGCGCAACTTTGCGTGTAATCATTGCGTTCGGAAAGTTCCAAGGCGTGATGGCGGCGCATACGCCTACTGGTTGTTTGATCACCATGACACGTTTGCTGCTATCGGTAATCGGTAGAATATCTCCGTTAATTCGTTCCGCTTCACCGGCAAACCAATCGACAAAGCTGGCGCCGTATTCCACCTCACCAACTGCTTCGGGTACAGGTTTGCCTTGCTCAGCGCTCATCAGCTCGCCCAGTGCTTGCTTGTTGTCCATGATGGCTTGATACCATTTACGCAACAGTGCTGCGCGATCTTGGGTAGATGTAGCACGCCATTTAGCCAATGCTACTTCAGCGGCGTTAATCGCTCGCTTAGTTAGATCGCCATCGGCGTCGGCCACTTCTGTGATTACCTCGCCATTGGCAGGGTTTGTAACGGCGAACCGCTTTTCGGTCGGTACCCAATGTCCCTCAATGAAACAATCCTGTTTTGTGAGTGACGACATAGAGTGAGATGACATAACGCCTCCTGTTATTCGGGTTAGTATATCAATGTAGGCAAAAACCAACGGAATGGTTCAGTTTTTTAGAAAAATAAATGACTATCTATGTGTAAATGCATAAAACGTATACAAATGAGTTGTAATTTTCCAATAACTAGGTACAATTCGCGCCTCGCAGTAATCCGTGTATATGAAACACGCAATCTGCGACCGAGTAAGGGTAAGCCTAATTTCTAGAGATGCTCAAAAGCATAATGGTGGCCGGGCGAAACCCTCGAACACACATCGTGGTTTATAACCACCTTATGACTTTGAGATTTTTATGAAAAATGATACTACCGCTGTGTCTTTCCAAGACATGGCACTGCCTCCTGTTGTCTTAAGTCAACTTGAAGCGTTAGGTTTTACACAGCCTACACCTATCCAACAACAAGCCATTCCTAGCTTGTTAGAAGGTAATGACGTACTGGGTGAAGCACAAACTGGTACGGGTAAAACCGCTGCGTTTTCTTTGCCCGCTTTAGCGGCTATTGATGTCAGCCAACGTCAAACACAAATGCTCGTTGTCACGCCTACCCGTGAGCTCGCGATTCAGGTCGCTGATGCCATCGAAAGCTTTTCAAAGCAAATGAAGGGAATGGAAGTCGCGACCGTATATGGCGGCAGCGCTTTCGGCCCACAAATTCAAGCACTAAAACGTGGCGCTTCTGTGGTCGTTGGCACGCCAGGGCGTTTGATCGATTTACTCAACAAGAAAGTGTTGAAGCTTGATGGTTTGCGTTTTGCTGTGTTGGATGAAGCTGATGAAATGCTAAACATGGGCTTTATTGAAGACATCGAAACTCTCCTACAGTCGGTGCCTGACACTGCACAACGTGCTTTATTCTCGGCGACGATGCCAACCGCTATTCGTAAGTTAGCCAAAACCTACTTAACGGATCCGGTGAACATCCGTATTGCTCCCGTTGAGCAGGCAAAAGCAAATATTCGTCAGCGCGCATGGAAAGTCATGGGCATGACTAAAATGACAGCATTGACGCGTCTTTTAGAAGTGACTGAATATCAGCGCGCGTTAGTGTTCGTGCGCACGCGTCAAGATACTATGGACGTGGCAGAGCTTTTACAGCGTCAAGGATTCCGGGCAGCACCTTTGAGTGGTGATTTGAACCAAGCACAACGCGAACAAACAGTCACTCAATTGCGTAGCGGCCACATTAAAGTGCTTGTAGCAACAGACGTTGTCGCGCGTGGCCTTGATGTACCAGAAATCACTCACGTCATTAACTACGATTTGCCGAGTGACACTGAGTCATACGTTCACCGTATCGGTCGTACCGGTCGTGCAGGCCGTAGCGGCGAGGCTATCTTGTTCTATCGCGGTAAAGAGCGTCATTTGTTACGTCATTATGAAAAACTGACGAACGGCTCAATTGAGTACTTTGACGTACCTTCAGCAGAAGAACTGAGTCGCTTCCGCCAAGAGCAATTGCAGCAAAGCCTATTGAAGCAACTTAAGTCGGATGTTGACAGCAACATTCAGAAGCTTCTCAGCAGCTGGTTAGCTGACGGGTCGATGACCGCTGAACAGATCGCGCTGAGCCTATTGGCTCAACGTAACCAGCAACAGCCTTTGTTCGTCAAAGAAGAGCGTCGTCCGCGTCCCGAACGCGCAGAGCGTAGTGACCGTGATAACGGACGTCCTCAACGTGGTGAGAAGCGTGTGCGCGCCAACACCAAGCGTGTGCCGGATAGCGAGTTCGATACCTATAAGATTCAGGTTGGCCGTGACCACGGTGCGCGCCCAGGCGATATCGTGGGTGCTATTGCCAATGAAGCTGAGATCGATAGCCAATTCATTGGTCAGATCCAATTGTTCGCACAGCACTCGTTGGTGCAACTGCCTAAAGGCATGCCTGCTGAATTGAAGAAAGCGTTGCAACGCACACGCGTACGTCAGCAGCCGATGGCGCTTGAGTTATCGGATAGCCCGCTTAAAAAAATGCCGCCTCGCGCGAGCAAAGGCAACAGCGACAATCGCCGCCGTGCCCCGCGTAAAGGTCAACCTGCTGCACGTCGATTCAATTAATCGGCGTTAGCTACCCCGATGTCGGCCAGAGATTGTGTGATAATCATCTGGTCGATATCATATCCCCACTGTTTTGCCTTAGCTAATGCAAAGTCAATATCGCTTTGATCGACATCAGGTGAGCGCGCCAAAAACCAAAAGTAGTCGTGTGAATCGCTAGTAACAATCGCCATTTTGTAGTCGGGTGATAACCAGCTGACATAATATCCCCCATAAAACGGCCAGAAAAAGGTCACCTTGTAAGCAGCTGTCATGCCTTCTACCGGCTCCGCTTTACCAATAGCAGTCTGCCACTCATCATCCACCACATTGTAGCCGCGATTAGTCACTTCGATAGTGCCGTCAGCATTGAGTCGGTACTCTGCCGTGACACCTTGCAGGTTCTCTTCAAAGCTGTGCGGCATGCGTATGATTTCATACCACTTACCCAAGTATTTTTCCGCTGAGAACTGCTTTACCGTGGGTGCCACGGGTGTCGGGTCGGATTTACAGCCGGGTAGGGTGAACAACACAAATAAAGATAAGAGACCGAGTAACGACTTGTTTAAATAACTCATGATTATAAATCATCCATGTTGTCTAAATAATATTCTGCTTGTTTGGCAAGCGCCTTTTGTTCTTCTTGCGTTTTTTTGTTCCACACCGAATACATCATCGCCATGCGTTGGTTGTTACTGAAGTGTGATTCATGTCGAGCCAAGAACTGCCAATAAAGCGAATTAAACGGACACGAGCCTTCTCCAGTTTTCTTATTCGGATTATAGCGACACTGAGAACAATGGTGACTCATTTTATTTATATAATTTGCGCTTGAAATATAAGGTTTGGTGGCTAGTACACCATTGTCAGCATATTGACTCATACCACGGGTATTAGGAAGTTCTACCCACTCGAGCGCATCAATATAAATACCGAGATACCATTCATCGATTTGGTCGGGATCGCAGCCCGCTAACAGTGCAAAATTTCCAGTCAGCATAAGACGTTGAATGTGGTGCGCGTAAGCGTACTTTAAAGACTGTTTAATGGCTTGCGAAAGACACCGCATATGTGTCTCACCATCCCAAAAAAACTTCGGCAGATCGCGTTGATGTCCGAGCGCATTAAGATTCTTATATTCAGGCATGTGATGCCAGTAAATGGCGCGGATAAATTCTCGCCAACCAATAATTTGTCGAATAAAACCCTCGACTTGATTGATACTAATGGTGTCTTCATTTTCGCGCCAATGAGCGAGAACTGCGTTCACGACTTCCATTGGATGTAACATTTTGCTGTTCATCGCAAATGATAAGCGCGAATGGTACAAGCTCCACGCATGATCATGTACTTCAGTATCTGTCATTGCGTCTTGATAGGTGCCGAAGTAAGCTAGTTGGTGCTGACAAAAGAATGACAAAATGTCACGTGCTTGTTTGCGTGTGGTCGGCCAAATAAAGTGTTGAGGGTCGATTTCTCCAAAGCAATTAATATCCTGTTGGCTTACCATTTGGTGAATATCTGTAACATCAGTCGCAGGGCAACTTGGAGCAATAACTGAGGCACTTTTTGGTAGCTTGTTACGATTATCATGGTCATAGTTCCACTGACCACCTTCGGGCTTGTCGCCTTCCATCATAATATCGAACTGCTTTCGTACACGACGGTAAAAGCTCTCCATCAAAAAATTGTCGCGATCGGGAAACCACTCAGCCAAAACCGTTCGTTGGGTAAGGAAGTGCTCACTGTCGACCCAGTCAATGTGTATATCTTCTTTCCCAGCCCAGCTTCGGAGTTGATGATCAACCCGGTATTCGTCGGGTAACATGCAGCTCAGCGTCGCTTTGGGGTGCTGGGCTAATATGGCTGCTAAGTTTTGAGTAAGTGACTGGGTGTTGTTTGCATCATCCAGTTTCACATAATGAACTCGATGACCTGCTTGCTCAATGGCGCTGGCAAAATTACGCATCGCGGCAAAAAAAGCAACGATCTTTTGTATATGGTGTTTGACGTAATCAGTTTCTTGGCGCATCTCCATCATCACGTACAGCACGTTATCATGCTGCGTGCGCAACCAAGTGTGCTTCGCGTTAAGCTGGTCGCCCAATATTAAGCGAACTTCCCTAATGTCACTCATCGTACGTATCGGCCCCCTTAAGCGGGATCTCCTCTAGGGTTTTATCGGGCTTGGCATAACTGAGTCGAAATAGTCTCGAGGCACTATGATAGCTATCAAGACCTGATACTGCGACGGTTTCTAATGTATTCAAATCAATGAAGCCATCTTCTTGAATCGCTTCCTCCTTGGTCTGAATCCACTGAATTTCGCCAATGACAAAATCAGTACCATTGTGCGTTATATTAGTAATTTCGACGAGTTTTACGCCCATTGAGAGCGGGCTCTCTTTAACGAAGGGTGCATGAAAACCGTTACAACGGTCAGGGGTCAAACCGGTTGCTTCAAACTCTGATACCTTTCTATCGTATCGCGCTGCCGTCTGATGCGCCGCTTTAACTATCGATTGAGATACGTGATTGATTGTATAAACACCTGTTTCCTCGATATTTTCCAACGTATGGCGCTCAACTGAGTCGGGGCGCATGATAAAGCCAATGAGCGGGGGATTTGCACCTAAATGAACCACTGAGCTGACGATGGCTAAGTTATCTTCATTTTTACGGCTACTTGTACCAATTAAGTTAGCGCTTTTATAACCCGATAATGAATTGATGAAATTCACACGACGGCGGTTATCCATATTAGCTAAGTCGGCCTGAGCGATATGCTTTGTCATAAATTGAATACTCCTCTTTTGCCTTCAGTTACGTGCTAACCTAGGGATAGGATCTAATACCGAACTGCTTTAATTTGTGGCATTATGGGCAGATTAGATGATTAGGGAGCCGTTATGAGCGACGCACAACAAAAAGTAAATGTAATCTGCATCAAATGGGGTGATAAATACGGGAACGACTACGTCAATACATTGTATTCGATGGTCAGCCGTAACCTGAGTTTACCCTATCGATTTGTATGCTTTACAGACGAAGCTGAGGGCATTCGTGATGAGGTCGAAGTCAAGCCCATTCCAAAGATTGGGTTTGAAGACTTCGATGAGAAGAAAGCATGGGCGAAAGCCCATGGGTGGTTGAAGTTAACGTGTTTTGCAAATCCACTTTCGGATTTAACCGGACCCACGCTGTTTCTTGACTTGGACATCGTCATTGTTGGCTCACTCGACGACTTTTTTAAGCCTGAAGGCGACTTCATGGTTATTAAAGAGTGGGACAAGTCTGATGCTACGGGTAATACTTCGGTATTTCGTTTTGAAGCGGGTGCTCATGAGGATGCGCTTGATTACTTAAAAGCTGATCCAGAGAAAGCGACGGAGCCTGTGCGTAATGAACAGGAATATATTACACAATTTGTCGACCGCCAAAATCGTCTAAAGTACTGGCCAGAGAAATGGTGCCGTAGCTTCAAACGTCACTGTATCCGTCCGTTCCCACTCAGCTTCTTTCAACAGCCTCGGATCCCCGATGATGCGCGAGTCATTATTTTCCACGGCAAACCACACCCTGATGATGCGTTAGCAGGGCGTAGTGGAAAATGGTATCGCAAAGTTCTGCCGACACGTTGGATAGCTGAATACTGGCAATAAGCATGTTACGTTGGCTCTACAGCGGTGTAATGACAGGCGTTACACCGCTGGCGCTTGCTTGGTTCTATTATAGGGGCCGAAAAGATATCGGTTATCGAGCGCACCTTGCTGAACGACTCGGTAAGCTCGCGGTGCCTGATGCCCAGCAAAATGGGCTACTTATTCATACCGTATCGGTCGGTGAGACGATAGCTGCGCGTCAGTTGATTCAACAAGCTATTGAAGAGTTTCCGCATAGCCCCATCACGATTAGTTGCATGACGCCTACTGCACGTCGTCTCATCGAGAAAAGTTTTGGTGATAGGGTGTCTGTGTGTTACTTGCCTATCGATCACCCTTGTGCAGTGCGAAGCTTCCTGTCGAAGCTCAGACCGCGCGCGATTTGGGTGATGGAAACTGAGCTTTGGCCTAATTTATTGTATCACACCAGCCAACGTCATATTCCTGTGAGTCTCCTCAACGCCCGTCTATCAAAACGTTCAGCACGCGGTTACGCCCGAGTCGGGAAACTCATGCGTGAAAGCTGGCACAGCCTAGCTTATGTTGGCGCACAGTCGCGTGCCACAGCAAAGCGTATGTTATGTTTGGGGGTAAGAGATACGAGGCTCTATATTGATGGTAACTTGAAATATGATGTTTCCGTGCCCACATCAGAAAAAGTAGCCGCAGAGGAATTACTGAAATTGCGCGGAGAACACTTAGTTTGGCTGGCTGCAAGTACGCACCCAGGCGAGGAACAAGCGGTACTGAGCGCGCATCAAAAACTGTTAGAAACGTATCCAGCGATGCTGCTGATTTGGGCACCACGTCATCCTGAGCGGTTTGATGAAGTTGCAGCGCAACTTCAGAGTTCTGAACTCGTTTGGATGCGCCGTAGTGAGTTGAGTGATCAAGGTGTCCCATCGGACTGTAATGTGTTGCTAGCCGACTCAATTGGCGAGATGTTGAAGTGGTGCAGTATTGCTCAAGTGACTTTTGTCGGTGGAAGCTTAATTGAGCGCGGCGGACATAATCCGCTTGAAGCCGTAGCGGCAGGTTCAGCTGTCGTTAGCGGAAGAAAGATATTTAATTTTGCCGAGGTATATCGGCTGTTAGACGAGCAGCGGGCTGTGCATTGGGTTAAGGACTTAGATCTTGCCACACCACTGCAATATTTATTTGATAATGATTCATTGAGAAAAACGAGCGTAAGTGCCGCTGAAAACGTGCTTAGCACGCATCAGGGCGCCAGTCGACGTATGCTTAAGCATGCGCAAAGATTTAGCGATATAGGACAGCAAATGATAGCGACATTTACGACAAAGCGTGATGTGATTAAGTTTGACAAGGATGTGTTGCCAGAATTTGAGGATAACTTTTTTTCTGCCAAATACTGGCAGCAGAAGAAAGCGATAGCAGGCAATGCAACGGGTCGTGCAACCGTTTGGTTTATCCAGCAGGGTGACCACGGCATGGTGTTACGGCACTATTATCGTGGTGGATTAGTGGGTAAGGTCAACAAAGATAAGTTTATGCGGGAGCCGGTAGAACGTAGCCGCGCAATCGCAGAGTTTGATTTGCTGGTAAAGCTACGCAATCAAGATTTACCTGTACCCCGGCCTATCGCTGCACGTATGCGCAAAGTGGGTGTAATGAGCTACACCGCAGATATTTTAGTTGAAGTGATCCCAGGCGCTGTGGATGTTTACCGATTGCTCCGCGAACGTCAATTAAATGTAGAACAATGGCAGTCGTTAGGTGCTGCGATACGTCAATTACACGATAAGAACGTGTTCCACTCAGATTTGAACTGCCACAATATCATGCTCGATGATAACGATAAGCCTTGGATTGTTGATTTTGACAAGTGCGGGTTTAGAGAGCCCGGTGAATGGAAAAAGGAAAATCTAGACAGGCTTTTGCGTTCATTGAAAAAAGAAAAGTCGAAGTACGATACTTTTTACTGGAAAGAAAGTCGTGACTGGCCAGAGTTACTGACCGGTTACGAAAAAGGTTAGTACTTACTCTAAACGGCTCATAAAAAGGCCTGCCAAGTTTTACTCGGCAGGCCTTTTTTGTACTGTCGCAATCTAAATGATTAGTCGCGAATCTGTCCGTTACCTGTCACTACGAATTTCTCAGTGGTAAGTGCTTGTAAGCCCATTGGGCCGTATGCATGCAGCTTACTGGTTGAAATGCCAATCTCAGCGCCTAAGCCAAGCTGACCGCCGTCAGAGAAGCGTGACGATGCATTTGCCATGGTAACCGCAGAGTCAACCTCGCGAATGAAACGCTTAGCCGTCTGATCGTTTTCAGTGACGATCACTTCGGTGTGTCCGCTACCAAAACGTTTAATGTGTTCGAGTGCGCCATCAAAGTCATCGACAGTGCGGATAGCAATCTCAAGTGCGAGGTATTCTTGGCCAAAGTCATCCACTGAGATCTCGTCGGCGCCTTCAAAATAACCGACAGACTTGTTGCAAGCATGAATAGTTACGTCTTTCTCGGCTAAAGCCTTAGCTGCCATTGGTAAGAATTTATCAGCGATGTCTTGATGTACTAACAAACCTTCCAGCGCGTTACACACGCCCGTGCGCTGTGTCTTACCATTAAGTAAGATAGCGAGCGCTTTATCCAGATCGGCATCTTTATCAACATAAAGATGGCACACGCCTTTGTAGTGTTGAATCACTGGGATCTTACTGGTGTCACTTACAAAATGGATCAAGCCTTCGCCACCGCGAGGGATAACTAAGTCGATGTAATCTTTCTGCTGTAATAGCTCGGTCATAACTTCGCGATCGGGCGTTGGTACAACAGTAATTACATCTTTGGGTAAACCGCTTTGCTCTAAGGCTTCGTGAAGCGCATCTGCAATCGCTTTACTGCTTTCGATTGCTTCGCGACCACAACGCAAGATAACCGCATTACCTGATTTAAAGCATAGTGCGCCCGCGTCGGCTGTGACGTTAGGACGTGCTTCATAAATCATGCAAATGACGCCCAGCGGAATACGCATCTTTTCGATTTTCAAGCCGTTAGGACGTTCTTCCAACAGGTAGCTATCACCCACAGGGTCTTTTAAATCGATAATCTCTTCGATAGCCGTTGCCATGCCTTCAACACGTTCTTCAGTGAGATGAAGACGATCCATCATGGCATCGCTTAGACCTTTTTCTTTACCGGTCTTCATATCCGTTTCGTTCACTTTAAGAATTTTATCTTGATGTGCACGAATCGCATCCGCCATCTTCTGTAAGACGGCGTTCTTCTCTTTTTCTGACAGTGTTGCCACCGCGTGTGCGGCATCCGCTGCACGCTTGGCAATCTGTTGTGCTAAATCTTGACTCATGAGTCCTCCAAAATCATCAAATCGTCACGGTGAATCACTTCTGTAATTGGGCTGTAACCAAACTGTTCAGCAATATCTTCCGTCTGCTGACCTTTGATGTGTAACAGTTCGTGAGAACTGTACTGGCAAATACCCTTAGCGATTGCGTCTGTGTCATTTGCACTGCGGACGAGTACCGCGTCGCCTCGGTCAAAGTCGCCTTGAACATCGACAATGCCGGAGCTCAAGAGTGACGCACCGTTCTCTAATAAAGCTTTTTCTGCACCCTCATCGATTAAGATTTCACCTTGTGCGACAAGCGTGTGACGCAACCAGTGCTTCTTGTTGCTAATTGGGTCTGATTGACGTCTAAATAAAGTGCCAGGTATCTCGCCTTGTAACAGCGACTCAAAAGTCTCACCCTTACGACCATTCACGATATACGTATCGATACCATGTGAAGTCGCTTTTTCTGCTGCTTCAACTTTCGTTCTCATACCGCCTGTGCCAACAGCACTGACGGAGCCGCCCGCTAGCGAGAAGATACTTTCATCGATTTGCTCAACCACAGGAATTTTCTTGGCGTCTGGGTTCACATTCGGATCTGCGTCATAAAGTCCATCGATGTCTGAGCAAATAAATAATGCATCTGCGTCAACGAGCGTTGCGACCATCGCCGCCAAGTTATCGTTGTCGCCCACTTTCATTTCATCAGTGGCAAGTGCATCATTTTCATTCACAACAGGTAAAATGTTGTGTTCTAACAATCTATTCAGCGTGTTTTTGATACTTACGTAACGTGCACGGTCACGTAAATCACTGTGCGTCATCAAGAGTTGGGCGCATGGAAAGTCAAAAAAGCGCGACCAATACGCCATCATTTCGTTCTGTCCTACAGCTGACATGGCTTTACGAACGGTGACGGGTAACTTTTGATGCTCAAATGGAATATGCTTTCTTCCAGCGGCAACACTGCCTGAAGAAACGAGTACGACCTCTTGGCCGCGTTCTCTGCACTCGTTGATGAAACGAGCGATTGGCAGTAGGTACTTGGTACTGACTCCGGTTTCATCTGGCGCAATGAGCGCACTGCCTACCTTTAGGACGGCTCTTCGCCAGGATGGCGCTTTCATATAGACTCCCTTTTCATGAATTCGTTAGTAGTCTAACAGATTGGCTTTTTTTTCTCTACTCACAGAGCTTTAAAGCTTCATAAGCCAAAGCTATTGTCAATATATTAGTCAAAAATAAATTACTGTGTTAGCAAAATATGATGACTATCACTGACTCGGCGGCGTATAGCCTTCGACAGTGACGTCCTTTCTTTCGAATAGGAACTCTTTCATACGTTCTTCAAGGAATTTTCGATCGTCCTCTGCCATCATATTTAAACGATTTTCGTTAATTAACATGGTTTGTTTCTTCTGCCACTCCGCCCAAGCCTCTTTGGAGATGTGATTAAATATGCGCTCACCGAGCTCGCCGGGGTAGAGCTGAAAGTCGAGTCCCTCAGCTTCTTTTTGTAGAAATTCGCAATAGACGGTTCTGCTCATTTTAACATCCTTAGCTTTTTAAATAGTTTTACTGTTACGGCGGAATACCCGAGTTCTTGGTCCTCGTGAAGTGGTACCCAACGTTGTTGTCTTTCATTAATGGCATCTGCAGCGCAACTGTCAACTACGATCGGATAGCAATCGAGGCTGAAATGACTGAAAACATGTTTGAATGGCGATAATTCGACCAACTGCTCGGGTTGAGTGGGGGCCGCGTTTAATAAAGCTGCTTTATTTTCATACTCTGGAAAACTCCAAAGTCCGCCCCAGATACCCGTCGATGGACGTTGCTCTAACATAACTGACCGACTTTTCGTATCCCGTTGAATGAGCAGGTAAACGCTACGAGTCGGGTTAGCCTTTTTGGGCTTGGGGGCCGGAATTGTGGCAACCGTATTGGTTTTAAACGCAATACAGTTACCCGTCAAAGGGCATGCCTCACAATTAGGCTTGCTGCGCGTGCATACCAGCGCGCCCAAGTCCATCATCGCCTGGTTATAGTCATCATGTCTAACAGTCGGTGTAAGTGCTTCGGATTGCTGCCATAGAGAGCGTTGTACGGCTGTTTTGCCGGGCCATTCTGTTTCACCGAAATATCGAGCAAGTACACGTTTTACATTGCCGTCGAGAATCGCTGCGGGTTTGCCAAAACCAAGTGATAAGATAGCGCCTGCGGTGGATCGACCGATACCAGGTAATGATTCAAGTTCAGTCTGCGAATCAGGCAATTCACCGTTGTACTGCTCAACTGCCATTTGCGCTGCTTTGTGAAGATTGCGTGCACGAGCATAATACCCTAATCCAGTCCATAAGCTGAGCACGGTATCTTGATCCGCTTTAGCTAAATCGGATAGCGATGGAAAGCGTTCCAAGAATCTATTAAAATAAGGAATTACCGTATTTACTTGGGTTTGCTGCAACATAATTTCTGATAGCCACACTTTATAGGGTGTCTTATCAATTTGCCAAGGAAGTGTTTTGCGCCCAAACTTATCAAACCAACGGAGTACAAGGTCTGAAAACTGCTCTTTCATTAAGGCCTCTGATTAGCATCAACTTATTCTCATAGTATTCAGTCTATTGTCTAAAGCTGTGTAAATAAACCGCAAACCTATCTGACAAATGAAAAAATAGCTCTATAATTCTCAATATTATGAACGAACATTATGATCTGCATATGTTATTTGTCGTACTAGATTAATAAGCAAAGTACGAGACTCTTAATTGCATGAAGAAGGAGATTGCAATGAATAAATTAAACGCAATAGTTTTAGCTTTAGTTGGTGCCGGCGTCACAGGAACGGCGATGGCGCAACAAACGCAAGTTGAACAGAATGATATTTATGTAGGTGCTCGCTTCGGCGCTTTTGCTCCTGATTCAGAGCGCGTAGCAATCGACAATAATATGCTTGTACCTGTAGATAGCGGCTTTGACACGCTAGCAACAGGTCTTGAAGTGGGCGTGATGCTGACCAAAGCGTGGGAAGCACGTGTCTATTATGATTACATGGAATCAGACTTAGTTCCGACCGGAACCGCTTATGGCGAAAGCTATGGCTCGGATATCCTTTATCACTTCAATGATCTTGTTTATGGTGGTCTAGGTTTAGTTAGCACGGATATTGGTGGCATTGCTGATAAGGCTGCGCGCCTAACCGTAGGTCATCGCTCGTTCATTAACGACCATTTAGCATGGCGTGTAGAGGGTGGTGTTCAGCAAGGCTTTGATGAGGACTACACTGAAGGGTTTGCAAACTTTGGTCTACAGTGGTTCTTTGGTGGTCGTAATGCTGTGACCGAAGCTAAACCACGTCCAATGCCAGCACAGCCAACTGAACCGACGCCACAGCCAGAGCCTCAGCAACCAGTTGACAGCGATGGTGATGGTGTTGTTGATAGCCGTGACCAATGTGCAAATACACCGGCCACCTATTCGGTTGATGCAAATGGTTGTGTCATGTACAAAAATGAGACAATCCGCGAGGAGCTTTTAGTCGAGTTTGATTTAAACTCATCTAAAGTGCGTAAAGATGCGATGGAACCGATTGCTGAAATGGCTGAGTTCATGAAGGAGCATCCACAGCTTGATATCACTATCCATGGTCATACTGACACGACAGGCGAAGCGAAATACAACCAATGGTTGTCAGAGCGTCGTGCGAAGTCAGTCGCTGATGTGTTAGTAAACAGTTACGGCATTTCTGCTAGCCGCGTTAAGTCAGTTGGTCATGGTGAAAGCCAGCCGAAAGTTAAAGAGAACAGCGCTGCAGATCGTCAAGAAAACCGCCGCATTGAAGCAGAATTGAAGGTCGTTACTCGCGTACCCGTTGAAAAGAACTAAATTGCGTTAACAACCTTAATTGGGTGATAATAGAGAGCAGGCTCATGAAAATGAGCCTGCTTTTTTATTATGGTGACAGCAACAGTTGAGTGTAAATAAATGAGTCAGTTTAAAAGCGCTGAAGAAGCCGCAGCGGCTGGAAAATATGTACGTCGAGTTCGCAGTTTTGTTAAGCGTGAGGGGCGATTAACTAAAGGCCAGGCAGCCGCAATCGAACGTCAATGGCCACAGCTCGGTCTAGCGCTAGAGCAAGGTCTGCTCAACTTTGAAGTAGTATTTAATAATAGTAACCCAGTCACTTTAGAAATAGGCTTTGGCATGGGGCACTCTTTGGTTGAAATGGCAAAGAATGCGCCTGATCATAACTTTATAGGTATCGAAGTGCATGAACCAGGCGTTGGTGCTTGTTTGATGGCTGCAGAAGACGCTGACGTTACTAATTTACGCCTATTTAATGATGATGCAGTTGAAGTGCTTGAGCAGTGTATTGCTGACGAGAGCTTACAGCAGGTGCAAATTTTCTTCCCTGATCCGTGGCATAAGAAACGTCACCACAAACGCCGACTAATTCAACCGGAGTTTGTTGCTCATCTGTGTAAAAAGCTTAAACCCAAGGGTGTGATTCACTTAGCGACAGACTGGGAAAACTACGCCGAACATATGCTTGAGGTGTTGTCCGGCGAGCCACGTTTGAGCAACCTATCGACCGCGGGTGACTTTATTCCGCGCCCAGAAGAGCGTCCTAAAACCAAGTTTGAACAACGTGGTGAAACTAAGGGCCACGGTGTCTGGGACCTTAAGTTTCAGAAAGCAACGTAGTTAAAACGTCGTTCAGAAATCGGTGACCGAGCTGACTTAGCTGCCAATGGTCACCGTCAGATTCGACCCAACCTTTGCTCGTGGCTTCTGCTAGTGCAAGCTCACCGTGTTCGATGGGTAATCCGGTAAAGTCAGTAAATTGCTGCTTTGATACAGGCTGGAATAGACGAAATTGGTTCATGAAGAACTCGAAGCTTCGCTCTTCGGGTTCAACGTCCCACTCTCGGTAACGTAACGGGCGCGTTAAATCAAGATAACCTTGAGGATGCTTCACCTTTTCGCAACGCAGTATTTTATTTTGTTCTGGGAACGTTATTTTACTGTGTGCGCCGCAACCGATACCTAAATAGTCACCGAACTCCCAGTAATTGGTGTTGTGCATGCTTTGGTGGCCCGGTTTACAGTAAGCGCTGACTTCGTATTGCTGATAGCCTGCTTTCAGTAAACGTTCATGTCCAAGTTGATAGATGGCCCATAGCGTATCATCATCGGGTAGTTTGGGCGGGCGGCTAGCAAACAGGGTGTTGGGCTCGATGGTCAGTTGATACCATGAAATATGAGGTGGATTTAGCGCAATAACCCCTTCAAGATCGCTCAGTGCGTCGTGCGCCGATTGACCGGGCAAACCATGCATCAAGTCCAGGTTAAAGCTCTTCAGAGGTAACTGAATGGCGTGCTCTGCCGCGATGCGAGCTTGCAGTGGGTCATGAATGCGGCCGAGTGTGCGTAAATGTTCTGTATTGAGGCTTTGAATGCCGATAGAGAGTCTGTTGACACCCGCGTCGATAAAACCCGCAAACCGCTCGACCTCGAAAGTGCCTGGGTTAGCCTCCAACGTGACCTCACAATCATCGGCAAGCGTTAGGCGTTTACGCACGCCATCGAGTAGCCGTTGGATACCCTCTGCAGTAATTACGCTGGGGGTACCGCCACCAATAAAAATGGACTGGATAGTGCGACCTTGCACGCCGTCGAGATCGGCTGACAGATCATCTAGCAAGCGGCCGATATAGGCGTGTTCAGGAATACTGCCTTGGATCTTGTGCGAGTTAAAGTCGCAATAGGGGCACTTCTCAACACACCATGGAATGTGGATATAGAGCGACAACGGTGGAAGTGTAAGTGACATATTAAGCCTGTTCTGCCATGTGCAGCAGTAGTTGTGAAAGTGCTTTACCGCGGTGACTTAATTGTTGTTTAGTCGCCTTATCGAGTTGGGCTGCTGAACACTGTTGGTCAGCGACATAGAAAATTGGATCGTATCCGAAACCGTGGTCACCTTGCGGGTGCGTTAATAGCTCGCCTTGCCACTGCCCGTGGCAGATTAACGGCGTTGGATCGTCGGCGTGGCGCATATAAACCAGTACGCAATGAAAGCGCGCTTGGCGTTGTTCTATGCCAGCCATATTCGCAAGTACACGATCGATGTTTGCTTGGTCGGTGGCTTGTTCGCCCGCATAACGCGCCGAATAAACGCCTGGAGCACCGTCGAGCGCAGGAATTTCAAGGCCTGAGTCATCCGCTATGGCAGGTAACCCCGTATGTAGACAGGCGTTACGCGCCTTTATAATGGCGTTTTCGACAAACGTTGTGCCGGTTTCTTCTGCTTCGGGCACGTCCCATTCACTCTGTGGTCGGACTTGCCAAGATTGAGTTGCAGGTTGGCTTGCCAGCATCGTTTGCAACTCGCTTACTTTTCCTTGGTTTCCAGTTGCGAGCACCAGAGTAAAATCGCTTGTTGTCATAGAAAAATCTCAAGTCAAATGGGTGACATCATGATACCGTTTGAGCGTGTCTTTTAAAATCAATGATTCATAATAAACGGCACGAATAAAATAAAAGAATAAAAGGAGAATGCACTTGGATGCTGCAAATACACTGATTCTAGTGTGTGGTTTTTTGTTAGTGGTGAGTATCCTTGCAGGAATTATTTCTAATCGCTTGGGTGCACCGATTCTACTCGTGTTTCTTATCGTGGGTATGCTCGCGGGAACGGACGGTGTTCTAGGATTAAGTTTTGATAGTCCCAATATTGCGTTTTTCATTGGCTCGATAGCGCTAGTGATTATCCTATTTGATGGTGGCATGCGCACCAACCCCGAGCGTTTTAGGGTTGCACTTTGGCCCGCTATCAGTTTGGCAACCATTGGAGTGGCGTTAACCTGCACGTTGGTTGCAACAACAGCGGTCTATTTGTTCGATCTGCCTTGGACGGCTGCCTTATTGATAGGCGCGATTTTAAGCTCTACCGACGCGGCCGCTGTATTTGGTATCTTTCAGTCGCAGGGATTACAAATAAAAGAGCGTGTCGGTGCGACACTCGAGATAGAGTCGGGTAGCAACGACCCGATGGCGGTTATCCTCACGCTGACCATGACCAGCGCTGCCGCATCTGGCGAATTTTCAGCGTGGTATCACATGGTGGGAAATGTCGCCTGGCAGCTTGCAGGCGGCTTGGCGATGGGATGGTTAGCGGGCCGTGCCTTTATTATCGCAGCTAGGAAGTTACCGCTGAGCTTCTCATTTCTACCCTTGTTGGCGATTGCCAGTGCCGTGATGATATACGCATTGACCGCTTTCCTAGGCGCCAGTGGATTTTTAGCCGTCTATTTAATGGGTTTCGTTATTGGCAATTCGCGTCTACCACAACTTGTGCATATTCTGCATGTACAGGATGGGTTGGCTTGGCTAAGTCAAATTAGCATGTTCCTTATACTTGGCTTATTAGTAACACCTTCACATGTTGTTCAATACTTGCCTGTCGCCGTGGGTGTTGCCTTTACCTTGATATTCGTGGCGCGCCCGGTAGCAGTCTTGGTGAGTCTATTGCCGTTCAGCTTTCCTTGGCGTGAGCAGGTGTTTATCAGTTGGGTCGGACTCCGTGGGGCGGTGCCTATTATCTTAGCCTTGTTCCCTTGGCTAAGTGGGGTTGAACAACAAGAACTCTATTTTGATGTGGCCTTTGTCGTGGTACTGATCTCGCTAATTATTCAAGGATGGACCATCGCGCCTGTCGCGCGTTGGTTACAGTTAGAGGTACCTAAACGCCCGGAACCGGCGCAACGCATGCCATTGGCGTCTGTATCGAGTCGAGAAGCATTGGAGGTTTGGTCTTATCCTATCGATAAAGACTCGCCCGCCTGCGATCACGCATGGAGTGAGCTGAAGTTAACTGCACCTGCTACATTTGTCGGTGTGATCCGCGACGGTGATTGGTTACAGCCAGAGACACAACCTATTGTGCGTGAGGGGGATGTGCTGTTGGTGACGGCAACAGTCAAAGATATTGATGAGGTCAGTCGTATTTTGGCGTCAGGTGGTAAAGGTGTGCAAATGAGCGATAAAGGCTTCTTCGGTGACTTTACCTTACGTGGCGATTTAACCATTGCCGAATTGGCGAGTGTATACCCCGCAGGCGATGTGGATGAGTCTATCCTCAGCATGACACTCAATGATCACTTTAAGGAAAAGTTCCATCGCCGTGTAGTTATAGGTGATAGCTTGCTGATTGGCGCGCTGACAGTAACGGTGCGCAGTTTAAACAAGACTGGTGATATTGAGGCGGTTGGTGTTAAAGCAAAAGAGTGAGCAGGCGCTCACTCTTGATATAACTGTTGCTCGAACTCAAGCCGATGGTTATGTCCCGCGGCATCGCGGATATCAATTTTAAAGCGCATTAACTCTTCATCACCAAATAAAAAATCGGCGATATAGTAAACGCTAGTGCCTTCATCAATCTTTTGAAACTCGAGTGTTTGTACGCCGCCCCGAGGGTTTATCACATGACCCTTTATATTGGCTGCAACGGCTTGTTGATTGGCACGATTTAATACTGCAATATTGACCAATCCTGTCTTCTCGCTGCGCTGGATATCATAGGTCGAAGCGATCTCGGGCGTCAAAAATGTAGAATTAAATGCGTTATAATGGACATCCCACTCGCCGAGCTGCTGCTTTTGCTCAGCGAGCGAAGCACCGGTAAAGGTGCTTGCTGCCAATAACAATGTAAAGGTTAAATAACGACTCAATTGTTGCATTGTTTGCTCCTATACGCCGATTAAGATGCGCAAGAACTGAATCACAATAATGACAATTAAAACCGACAGGTCGAGGCCACCCAACGGCGGTATGATGCGACGCACGGGCGCGAGGAACGGTTCCGTCAATTGATACAGCATCGCTTCCATCGGGTTATAGCCTTGAGAGAACCAGCTCAGCAGTGCTCGGATAATCAGAATCCAGAACAGTGTGGTTAAAAAGGCACTGACGGTGGACAGTAAGCCCTGTACAACAATCACCAAGGGGTTCACCGGGATGTCATTTAACCAAACCAACGCACCTATTTTGAGCATGCCTAGCGCAATAGCGAGTATTAAACAGGCTAAGTCAATTCTTCCCCGCGACGGGATGACCTTGCGCAAAGGACCCACCACGGGCTCGGTTGCTTTGACAACAAACTGACTGAGCGGATTATAGTAATCCGCTCGAACGGCTTGCATCCAGAGTCGTAAAATAACCACGATCGAATAAAGTTCGATTAAGGTGGTTACCAGAAACTGCATTGCGTTATTCATGGTCGCTCCTAAAACAGATCCGCCATTTCTTGATTACGTTTCACTGCGGCTTTCACAGCATCGGCCGAAATGTTATGCAGATCGCGTTGTTGATAGACTTCTACGCCTTTTGCGGTTGAGCCGCCCTTACTGGTTACTTGCTTGCGTAAATCTTCTAATGTTAAGTCGCTTTCTTTCGCCATTTGTGCGGCACCTAAACAGGTTTGCTGAACCATAGCGCGCGCTTTTTCTGGGTCAAAGCCGAGTTCCATTGCGCCTTTGGCTAAACTATCCATAAATTCGAAGAAGTACGCCGGGCCACTGCCCGCGACGGCGCCTAGGATATCGAGTTGATCTTCATCGGCGACCCATAGGGTATCACCCACGCCATCGAATACGTCAGTCACATAGGCTTTATCTTTGTCATCGGCGCTATCGGTCACTAAACCTGACATGCCCTGACCGACCAACGATGGCGTATTAGGCATCACGCGGATGATGGTGATGTCATCACCTAAATAAGTGCGGTATTTCGGCATACGAATACCAGCAGCGATGGTGATAATCAGTTTGTCGGCAAGGTTACTGACTTTGCTTTTAATATCAGCACAAACTTGTTCCATTAATTGCGGCTTAACTGAGAGCACGATAACGTCGGCTTGCTCAATAACCTCAATATTGTCTTGGCTAGTATTAACGCCTAAGTTGGACTTCATCTTTTCAAGTTTCTCAGGGCTCGGGTTGCTGACAAAAACATGGTCAGCTGGATAGCCACTTTTGCACATGCCACCAACAATGCTTTGTGTCATGTTTCCTGCGCCAATAAATGCGATCTTACGAATATCGTTCATTATCACTCCCGTTGTCCAAAAATTGCACTTCCAATACGTACCATGTTAGCACCTGCGTGTATTGCTTGTCGCATGTCGCCGCTCATTCCCATAGAGAGCGTGTCAACGGACGGGTGCATTTGCTGTAATTGTTCGTACAGCGAGCGCATGGCCGCGAAGCTATTTAGTTGTTGGTTTTCATCGGTATCTGCTTCTAAGATGGTCATGATGCCACGCAGTTTCAAGTGCGAGCACTGACTTACGAACTCTGCGAGTGCGTGCACATCTTTTTTTTGCACGCCCGATTTATTCGGATCATTATCGATGTTCACCTGCAAGAGTACGTTGAGTGGCGGTAACGCGTCTGAGCGTTGTTCATTTAACCGGCGAGCAATCTTTTCACGTTCAATGCTTTGTACCCAGTCAAAGTGCTCAGCGACGAGTTTGGTTTTATTCGATTGAAGCGGACCAATAAAATGCCACGTTACATCCAGCGCTTTAAGTTGCTGAATTTTATCCACGCCTTCTTGTACATAGTTTTCGGCGAACTCGCGTTGCCCGGCGTCGTACGCCGTGCGAATGGCGTCTGCAGGATGCTTTTTACTGACTGCAAGGAGTCGAACCGATTCATTGAAGTCACTGTGCTCTGCTATCGCATCAATATCTTGGCGAATTTGCTCAAGACTTTTGACAATATTTTCTGCTACCTTGGTCACCATTATTCCTTGTTTATCAAATAGAGAATTCAACAATGAATGTGAGCGAACTGCTTTCCTTTAGTATGAAGCAATCGGCTTCAGATTTGCATCTTTCTGCGGGCAGTGTGCCTATGATACGGGTAGATGGCGATATTCGACCACTGAAAATGAACCCTCATTCCCATGAGGAACTCCAGTCCATGCTGTTCGATGTGATGTCGGAGAGTCAACAGAAGGAGTTTAAAGAACGCTTTGAGTGTGATTTTTCTTTTGCGATTGAGTCCGTTGCGCGCTTTCGTGTTAACGTTTTTACGCAAAGACATGGCATCGCCGCTGCATTCCGCGTTATTCCCAGCGAAGTCACGACGCTCGAAGCGCTCGATGCACCAGAAATATTTAAAGATATCGTCGATGCCCCACGGGGGTTAGTTTTGGTTACAGGGCCGACAGGGTCGGGTAAGTCAACAACATTGGCGGCGATGGTCGATTATATCAATCGCTCCCGCTCACAACATATTTTGACCATTGAAGACCCTATTGAATTTGTGCATGAGAACAAACAAAGCTTAATCAGCCAGCGCGAGGTTCATCGTGATACGCGTAGCTTTGAAGCCGCCTTGCGCTCGGCTCTGCGGGAAGATCCTGATGTTATTCTGGTTGGCGAGATGCGCGATCTCCAAACCATTCGTTTAGCAATGACTGCGGCCGAAACCGGACATTTGGTATTAGGTACATTGCACACGACATCAGCACCCAAAACGGTTGATCGTATTATTGATGTGTTTCCAGGCGACGATAAACCCATGGTGCGCTCGATGCTCTCGGAATCTTTACGGGCTGTCATTTCGCAAAGCTTATTAAAGCGTGTGGGCGGAGGCCGTGTGGCCGCTCACGAGATCATGCTGACAACTCCGGCGATTAAGAACTTGATTCGTGAGGATAAAGTCGCACAGATGTATTCTGTGATACAGACGGGTCAGGAAAAGGGAATGCAGACACTCGATCAATCATTAAAGAAATTGCTTTCGCGGGGCGATATAGATAAAGAAGAGGCGCGCCGTTGCGCCGCAAATAAAGAGGATTTCTAGTGATACGACTCGGGTGTGCGCTCGTCATTTTGACTCTTTCGATCGCTGTGCAGGCGCAGCAATCGACGCGTATTGCGTTGGGTTGCTGTGTCGATCAAAGCGAGCGACAAGCCGTATGGGATGCGCTAAACCTAGCTGAACCTGAGGTATTCGCTCTGCTCGGTAATGGCGTCGCGGCAAACGCTGATGATATGGATGATCTGCTCGCCGCTTATGAGGTGTTTAACCGCTACCGAGGCCCACGCCTGTTGCGTAGAAATAGCGCTTTTGTCTCGACGTGGGGTGAGGAGGATTATAGTATCGATGGACACGTCGGCGCCGACAATCCAAAACGTTATGCCGTTCGCAATCACTTTCTTACCTTTTGGCGTGAACCGCTGACATCTGAACGAATGTTTCAAGAGCATGGTATCGCAAAAAGTTTTATTGTCGGGGAAGCACCGCAACGGGTACAGGTTATTTTATTGGATACGCGTTGGGCACGCGAACCGTTGAAGAAAAAAGGTTTGCTAGAGCGGATCAGCAATTACTTCGATAAAAATACTGGTCCCTTACAAGCAGGTGCTGCGAATAGACTACTTGGCGAAGGGCAATGGCAGTGGCTTGAGCAACAACTCTCGAAAGAGGCTGAAGTACGTATTTTGCTCTCCGAAATGCCATTTATAGCACCACAGAACGGATATCCAAGTTGGGCTCTGTTTATGCAGGAGCAGAAGCGCCTGTTTGCGCTGTTAAAAAACCTCGATGTAAACCATGTTTTATTGGGTCATGGTGGTATTCACTTTGGACAAATTGTCAAAGCACCTCAATTATTAGATTATCCCGTTTGGCAAATCAGTTCGGGTACTATTAACCGTGATGATGAAACGCCTTATCGTTTCAATCAGCGACAAGGGGCGGGTGAGCCGAGCACGCGATTTGGTATGATCGAGATTATGTGGCTAGAACAACCGACCGTGACATTGTCACTTCGTGACGTCAACGGTCGGTCGCTGTCTTCCACAACGATTAATCTAAGTGAGTTGCAGTAGCACTCAGTTGTGGTGGTTGGCGATGTTGAGTGGCTTGCTCATAGCTGTAAGCGGCTTCAATCAATACCGGCTCAGCGTGGGCGGTTGAGAAAAAGCTGATGCCGACCGGTAGTTTGGGCTGCTTGGGTAATTCGATATAGCCCATTGGCACCGTAATATGTGGGTATCCCGCAACAGCCGCGGGTGAACTAGCTGAACCCGCGTAGTGATCACCATTCACTAAGTCGATTTTCCAACTGGGGCCCGTTGTAGGAGCGACTAAAAGATCTAGGTCATGGTCGGCGAGCATTGCATCAATACCTTCTGCGCCTGCTAAGCGTTTACTTTTTTCCAACGCTTTTTGATAACGAGGTTCATCAGCCTCGGTCATATTGTTGGCCATGATAAAGAGTTCCTGACCAAAGTAAGGAAGCTCTTGTTGCGCCATTTTATTGTTGGCCTCAATAAGATCGGCCATGTTGCGATAAGGCAACTGGGTGGTCGCTAAATAGTTTGCCATATCCTGTTTGAACTCATAGAGTAAAACAGTGAATTCAGCATCACCATACTCGCCATAGGTTGGCATTTCGACATCAACTAAGGTTGCTCCCTGCGCTTCTAAAACCTCGAGTTGCTGCTCAAACTGGTTGTCTAACAATTCATTGTAGCCCATCAAGTTGCGTACTACGCCAATCCGCTTACCTTCTAAACCGTCCTCATTCAAGTACTGAGTAAACACGGTGTCGGTGCGAAAGCTGGCTGCGTCACTGCCATCATAGGATGCCATGGCTTGCATCAAGGTCACTGCGCCTGCGACGCTGCGGGTCATCGGACCGGCGGTATCTTGACTATGGGAGATTGGAATGATGCCGTCGCGGCTAATCAAACCTAACGTCGGCTTGATACTTACAATGCCATTCACCGCGCCGGGGCACACTAAAGAACCATCTGTCTCCGTGCCCACTGCGAACGTGGTAAAGTCGGCGGCCACCGCTGCGCCGGAACCTGCACTCGAACCGCATGTTGAGCGGGTTGTGTCATAAGGGTTGCGCGCAAGTCCACCGACGCCACTCCAACCCGAACTTGAGCGTGTTGAACGAAAGTTGGCCCATTCGCTTAGATTCGCCTTTCCGAGGATAATTGCACCCTGTGCCCGCAAATTTTTCACAAGCGCCGCATCGTCCTCGGGAAAGTTCTCAGCAAAAAGCAGAGAACCCGCGGTATTGGCCAAACCGTCTGCGGTGTCGATATTATCCTTGAGTAGCACTGGTATACCGTGCAGCGAGCCGCGCACATCGCCTTGTTTTCGTGCTTTGTCGAGTGTTTCAGCTTCGGCGAGTGCATCTGGGTTCAAGCTAATGACAGCCCTTAATTCGGCGCCTTGTTGGTTGTGCGCTCGAATACGCTGCAAATAATATGTAACAAGCTCTGCAGAAGTGAGTTCGCCTTGCTCAAGTGCTTGGTTGATCGTTCGATAATCGGCATGAGCGAATTCGAAATTGACTTCACTCTGTTGCATCGCAACAGGGGCCTGAGTGGTTCGGACGGGAGGCGTCTGACAAGCGGCCAGCGCTAAGGCGAAACTAAGTGATAATGTGGATTTTGTGAGTGTATTAAGACTCATAGCCAGTGTGGTCCTTGTTATTTTTTTGTATTGCTAAAATCGCATACCTTCTTAGGTAAGGCGAGAAAAAATAAGGTAGAATAGCGGAATATTGAGATTTACAGCAGGTTGTATAGGTATGAAAGTTCTGGGTATCGAAACGTCATGTGATGAGACGGGTATCGCCATTTATGACACTGAAAACGGGCTCTTAGCCCACCAACTATATTCGCAAGTGAAGTTACACGCGGATTATGGCGGGGTTGTTCCAGAACTGGCTTCACGCGATCACGTACGCAAGGTATTACCGCTTATTAAGGAAGCGCTCACGGAAGCTCATCTGGCACGCGAGGATATTGATGCTATTGCCTACACCTGTGGTCCAGGTTTGGTAGGTGCCTTACTGGTGGGCAGTTGTATAGGGCGTAGCTTAGCATTTGCTTGGGATATTCCGGCAGTCGGTGTGCACCATATGGAAGGACATCTGCTGGCGCCAATGCTTGAAGATAAGCAACCTGACTTTCCTTTCGTCGCGCTACTAGTATCTGGCGGACACACCCAACTCGTGGATGTGAAGGGTATCGGGGCGTATGAGCTGCTTGGTGAGTCCGTCGATGATGCTGCGGGCGAAGCCTTCGATAAAACGGCAAAGCTCATGGATTTGGATTATCCCGGTGGACCGCGACTCGCCAAGCTTGCAGAAAATGGTCGCTCTGACCGCTTTAAGTTTCCGCGTCCCATGACGGATCGCCCGGGCCTCGACTTTTCTTTTAGTGGTTTAAAAACCTTTACCGCCAACACCTTGGCCGATAGTCCCAACGACGACCAGACGCGGGCTGATATCGCTCGGGCGTTTGAGGACGCTGTGGTCGACACCTTGGCGATAAAATGTAAGCGTGCACTGAAGCAAACAGGGCGTAAACGACTCGTTGTTGCGGGGGGAGTAAGTGCCAATAAGCATCTAAGGGAGCAACTTGAGCAGTTAATGAAGCAATTACGTGGTCAGGTGTATTACCCCAGAACTGAATTTTGTACCGATAACGGCGCTATGATTGCGCTTGCTGGGGCATTTCGTCTGCAAGCGGGTGAACAAACAGGGTTGGCAATAAAGACGTTCCCTCGTTGGCCACTCACTGACTTAGCTCCGCATGCGTAGTGAAGAGCTATTGGTTGCGACGAAAGGACGTTTCTTTACCTGAGGTCAGCCGTACGATATTAGCTTGGTGGCGCCACAGTATGAGTGCTGAAATCATAATCACCGGCACGGTATATTGCGGTTTAATCCAAAAAGCATAAAACGGTGCTAGACAAACTGTTACCAAGGCGGCGAGGGAAGAAATGCGGCTTAGCTTGAATACCAAAAGCCAGGTTGCAATAAGTAATAACGCCATTTCCCAAGCCACGGGAAACATCGACCCTAAAGCCGTCGCGACTGCTTTACCGCCGCGAAAGTTAAAGTACAACGGAAAGATATGGCCAAGGCAGGCTGCAACAGCAATCAATCCTAAGAAGAACGGTGCAATACCTAGAAAATAAGAGCCCCAAACAGGAATCATGCCTTTGAGTACGTCGAAGAGTAACGTCAGTATGGCCGGTAGTTTGCCGCCGACTCGATAGACATTCGTGGCGCCTGGGTTTCCCGAGCCAGATAGCCTCGGATCGGGTAACCGCCACAGTTTACAGATCAGCACTGCGCTACTGATCGAGCCGAGTAGATAGGCAACGAGTATCATCAGTAAAGTCAGTGCACTCATAGGGTTCGATTCTTCCCAAGATTAGGTTAAGCTTTATAGATCTAGAATAAGCGGTTTTTAGTTGAATTACCAATGAGGAAATTTATGTCCCAGCAAGGTTTAGATGAGGTGCTCATTGAGGGGCTCGAAGTCGACGCAGTCATTGGCGTGTACGACTGGGAGCAGGGTATTCAACAAAAGCTAGTCATTGATCTTGTGCTGGCTTGGGATTGCCAGCGCGCCAGCCAGTCAGATGAAATTAATGATGCGCTCGATTATGCCGCGGTGAGCCAAGCGGTTGAGCGTTGGATCCAAGCAAAACCAAGAGCACTCATAGAAACGGTTGCCGAGGGTATTGCCGAATTGTTATTTAAGGACTTTGGTGTCACCGAAGTAGAGGTAAAAGTAAGTAAGCCCGGTGCGGTACCAACAGCGACTAATGTGGCGGTAAAAATACAGCGCACTCGCGTAGACGGCCCGTTTGGATAATTGCGATGGCGTGCGTATTTTTGGGGGTTGGTTCGAACTCGGACCGAGAGCGACATATTCTTAATGGTCTGATTGATATCAACGAGCACTTTAACTGGGTGCAGCGTTCTCGGGTCTATGAAAGTGAGGCGGTTGGTTTTGCAGGGCATGCGTTTTATAACCTCGTAGTTGAAGTAACCACAACGCTCGATGTCGAATCGGTCCTTGAGCAGTGTAAGGCGATTGAGAAAGCGCATGGACGTACTCACGGGGGGCCTAAATTTAGTCCCCGTACGTTGGATATCGACGTACTGCTATACGATGACTTGGTTCGCGAATCAGAGCCTCAATTACCGCGTGCTGAAATTTTAGAGAATGCCTTCGTTTTATTGCCGCTAGCGGATATCGCACCGATGCGCAGACATCCGGTTAACGGCAAAACCTATCGTGCTTTGTGGCAAACTTATAACCGAACACAACAGCTAGCTCCACTCAAAGATGAGCGTTGGCTGCCGTTTTAAATTAAGCCACGTTTTATCGCTAACAAGCGCTCCTCATTCAGTACTTGGCCTACCTCAGGCCCTTTAAGGCCTCGTGCAACGATAGATGAGGCATCAATCGATCGAGCCTGATTTAAGGCACTTACAATACAGCCATCACTGATATTAGGTCGTGCGATATGGCGGATGTGTGCCAATTGCTCGATACGCTCTGGTTGGCGCCACATATCAGCGCCATTAGCAAGCTCTAATAGTTGTGCGGGACTGAGTGGTGAGGGTTGCAATAACCACTTGCGGCTACCAAACACTGCTTGTGCTAACCGTTTATACTGATTGGGCAGACGTAGCTTTTGACTCAACAAATTAATTTCAAAAGTATCGCCTTGGCGTAACATGAGCGTTGCAAATCGTGTGTGAGTGCACTGTGTGACTTGGCTAATTTGTTGTAGGTCGCTCACTGATGAGGGCGATATCGTCAATTCAGGCATCACCTGCGACCATGCATCAATTTCGACTAATAGCTCAATAAACGCTGCTGGCGCATCGGTGGCGAGCGCCTTTTCCCATTCTCGCCATACTCGTTCTGCAACGAGTGTCTTTAACTCGCCCGAACGAGCCATGGCTTTCATCAGGTTTTTGGTTTCCTGTGCGACCGTAAAGCCCAAGGGTTTAAATCGTGCATAGAACCGTGCCACGCGAAGCACTCGCAAGGGATCTTCAACAAACGCAGGCGAAACGTGACGCAATAGCTTGCGTTCAATATCTTGCTGTCCGCCATAGGGATCGATCAGGTGTCCGTGCTCGTCTTCAGCGATGGCATTAATGGTTAAATCTCGGCGTTCTAAGTCTTGGGAAAGCGTTATCGTTGTATCTGTATTAACTTGAAACCCCGTGTATCCTTGTCCTTGCTTACGCTCAGTACGCGCCAGTGCATACTCTTCCCGTGTCTGTGGGTGTAAGAACACAGGAAAATCCTTACCCACTTGTTGATAACCTAAAGCGAGCATTTGGTCAGGGGTTGCGCCCACCACAACATAATCTTTATCACCGACAGGACAGCCCAATAACTGGTCTCGAACGGCTCCACCGACTAAATATATATCCAAGTGCACCTCCATGCTTTAAGGTGATGATCGCGAATCACTAGTTTAAGCGCAAGTAACTCGTTACACTGAGGCTAAAAAAGTTTGGCATGACTATGTATCAACAGCATTTTGGATTAACCGCAGAACCATTTTCGATCGCGCCCGATCCGCACTTTCTCTATCATAGTGAACGTCACCAAGAAGCGCTCGCGCATTTAGTGCAGGGGTTGCAAGGCAGTGGTGGTTTTATTCTACTGACCGGAGAAGTCGGTACGGGAAAAACCACGGTATCGCGTGCGTTACTTGAGCAACTGCCCGAGTCGACAGAAATTGCCTTTATCCTAAACCCGATGCTTAACGAGGATGAGTTGTTGGCGACGTTATGTGATGAGTGGGGGATCCGCTATCAAAAAGGACGTGCAACACGTAAAGTACTGACCGATAAAATCAGTCAGTTTCTACTCGACGCTCATCAACAGGATCGTCAGTGTGTCGTGCTGATTGATGAAGCGCAACACTTAAAGCCCCAAGTACTCGAGCAGCTGCGGTTACTCACCAATTTAGAAACGACAAAAAATAAGTTACTACGGGTCATTTTAATCGGACAGCCTGAGCTACAAACCTTATTAAAACGGCAAGAGCTTCGACAGCTGGCGCAGCGCATTACAGCCCGTTATCACTTGTTACCATTGACCAACTACGATACCGAACGATATATCGCTTATCGCTGTCAGATGGCGGGCGCCAACCGAGCACTGTTTACTCAGCCTGCGGCGATGACGGCCCACAAACTGACGGGCGGAGTACCCAGGCTATTAAATTTACTCTGCGATCGCGCGCTCTTAGTTGCTTACGCAGATGGTCAAATGCAAGTCGACAAAGCGCATGTTAAACGCGCCTCACAAGAGCTGGGCCAATTTGACGAGCCTCAACAACGCGCTCAGACGGCGTCACGTTGGCCGTGGCTTCTACTGCCAATCGCGGCAGTAATAATAGCCGCTCTGATGCGCTGGTGGTCGGTTCCCGAGATTCAGGTGGAAGAACCGATTAGCAACTATGACTATCAAAATGCGCAATTACTGGCGACTGCGTGGCAATTGCCTCAACCGCCTCGGCAACAAGCCTTTTGTGATTGGGTAAAGAATTATCAGCTCGCTTGCTTAAAAACCAATGCGGTCAGCGTGTCGCAATTACAGCAAATAAACTACCCGGCGCTATTGTTGCGAGATACTCAAACAGGCATCGTATTGAAGTCGATGGAACCGGTTGATACCCAGGGGTGGACAGGAGAAGTCATCGGCTTATATCAGCGACCCGATATTCGATACCAAGATGGGGCTACGGAATCTGAAGCTTTGACACAATGGGTTAAGGAGCAACTGGCGCGTTATTTAAGCGATACCCAGCAGCGTTTGAATGCGCAAGCACAATTACAAGCGATTCAAAGACAAGCTGGACTACCGATCACTGGCGAGTTAAATCAAGTTACATTGGCGTGGTTAAGTGCACGCTACTTTGAATCCGGTCCGCGCTTACAGGAGGTTAACTGATGTCTTCTATCTTAAAAGCGCTAAAGCAACAGCAGTCCCCCATCGTGCGCACACAAAGCCAACTTAATAACGAGCTATTCGCAGCGCAAAAAAACTCGGCTTCAGGGGCTGCCAAGTGGGCTATCGGTGCTTGTGTAGCTGCCATAGCCTGCAGTTTAGTGGTTTTGTATCTCCCTTTGGGTGAACAAGACAACGCGGTAGCGCAACAGGCCCAGCAACCAGAGGTCTATCGTTGGGGAGATGCGGCTACAGTACCTACCATCGATTGGGCGGCAGCACCTGAGCCTAAGCCGGCTGAACCCGAGCCGATAATTGTTAATCCAAGAGGACAAGCAGCTCAGCAGCCAGCAAGTCAGCAAGATGCGTTGGCTACTGAGGGCATTTCTGAGGATTTGCTGAGTCGCTTTGAACAAGCTGTTAAAGCAACGGCCGATGCTAAGCAAAATGACGTCGATAGCGTGATTCCTACTTTATCGAAACTCAATCCGTCGTTACAGCGACAGATTCGTGCGTTCACGTACGATGCACATATGTACGTTTCTGATGAGAGTCGTCGGTGGATAGAGCTTGATCAACAAAAACTAATGGTTGGCGATCAATTTCGCGACATGCAAGTTGTAAAGATCGAGCCACAACGAGTGGTTTTACGCAGACAGGGTAAGCTTTTCGCGGTCGAAGCGCTGGTTGATTGGAAAGGCGCCCAATGATTGACAATTGAGCGTGACCTTTTTACTCTTTAAACAACTGAATTAAACGCCTGTTTGAAAAACGTCGAACGGGTTCAACTTTGTATAAAGAGAGGTAGGTCATGGCCGATTATCGTGCGCCAAGAGATGACATGGATTTTGTCCTTCATGATGTATTTAATGTCACCGCCGATTGGCAAAAAAGCGACATGCTTGCGGAGATGATGGATCAAGACACAGCGTCAGCGATTCTTGATGAAGCCGCAAAGGTCGCTGAGCAGCTCATCGCGCCGGTATCTCGTCAAGCTGATGAGGAAGGCGTGAGTTTTAATGGCGGTGAAGTCACGACGCCCGCAGCGTATAAGGAAAACTTCCGCCAATTAGCTGAAGGTGGCTGGGTCGGGGTTACCGCAAACCCAGATTTTGGTGGTATGGGGCTACCGAAATCACTCTCAGCTCAGTATGAAGAAATGCTGTGTTCGGCCGATGTCGCTTTTTCCCTTTACCCTGGGCTAACCTCTGGCGCCATCATGACGCTTGATTTGCATGGTAGCGACGACATCAAACAAACCTATCTAGAGAAAATGGTGCAAGGCGAGTGGACCGGCACCATGTGCTTAACTGAACCTCATGCGGGTACTGACTTAGGGATTATAAAAACTAAAGCCGAACCACAAGGTGACGATAGCTATCTCATTTCAGGAACCAAGATTTTCATCACCGGTGGTGAACATGATTTGGTCGATAATATCGTACACCTAGTGCTGGCAAAACTGCCTGACGCACCCGCTGGCACGAAAGGTATATCGCTTTTTGTAGTACCGAAATTTTTAGTCAACGACGATGGCTCAGTCGGTGAGCGTAATGCGGTCAGTTGTGGCTCCATTGAACATAAAATGGGAATCCATGGTTCAGCTACTTGCGTGATGAACTTTGACGGCGCACGCGGCTGGATGGTCGGTGAGCCTAACCGTGGTTTGGCTGCGATGTTTACCATGATGAACTATGAACGTCTGGGAGTAGGGATTCAGGGTCTTGGTACCGCAGAACGCTCTTATCAAAATGCGTTGGAGTATGCGAGAGAACGTATTCAGGGACGCGGTGCAAAAGCGACGCGTGATATGAGTGCAGCTGCTGATCCTTTATTGGTGCATGGCGACATCCGTCGGATGTTGTTAACCATGAAGTCACTTACCGAAGGTGGACGTGCGTTTTCAACCTGGGTTGGGCAACAATTGGACCGAGCAAAATACGGTGAGTCAGATGAAGTGAAGCAACAGGCGGACGCAATGGTGGCACTGCTAACCCCTGTTGCAAAAGCCTTTTTGACGGACACGGGTCTTGAGTCAACAATTCATGGACAACAGATTTTCGGCGGTCACGGCTATGTTCGGGAGTGGGGACAAGAGCAACTCATTCGTGACACCCGCATTGCACAAATTTATGAAGGCACCAATGGTATTCAAGCACTCGACTTACTCGGGCGCAAAGTGGTTGGTTCTAAAGGTCAGCTGCTACATCCATTTGTTGCCGAGATTAAAGCATTTGTTAATGAAGCTGCCACCGACAACTGGAATGCTCAATTTAATCAACTCAAGCAGGCCGTTGATGAACTAGAACGCGTGACCGGACAAATCATTGAGCGCACGCAAAATGATGAGAATCAAGTCAACTCCGTTGCGGTGGAGTATTTGCATTTGGTCGGTTATATTGCGTATGCATACTTATGGTTACGTATGGCATTGGTTGCAGAGACAAAACAAGGCGAACGGCCTTACTTGGCGAGCAAAATTAAGACAGCACGGTTTTATTTTGCGCGGATATTGCCACGTATTTCGTCATTGCTCAGTGCCATCGAAGACGGTAGTGAGAGTTTATATTTACATGACGACGAAGACTTCTAAACAAACAATTAGCTTTTACCGCGATAGTCGCCGCCCCCAAGGTTGGGGCGGCTTTTTTTTAGCCCTATGGATGGCGATTTATATTGGTGGAAAGGTTCCGTTGTGGCTGATAGCTATTGGCGTACTGTTAACGATGACGATATTTATTATTATCGTAATTAAGTTCCGACCAAAACAGGAAGCTGCGTATTGGGACGGGCGAGAACTCGTTGAAAGGCGTTTTATCTTGCCACCCAAACACTATCTGCTAAATGAACCACCGCGGGTTGTCCGTCATGAGGCGGATATAGCCGCCGTCGAATTTAGTGACGGAGGTGGTAAACATGAAGTTTATATTATTTACGATGAAGCTCTTGAGCAGCAGCTTGAGGGAACCGACATTGTTATTAAGGATAACCGATAGCCTACAAAAAAGCGGCGCCTGAGGCGCCGCCGCTTTTGTTTGCATCGATAGACAACTCGATCGATTAGTCGTCCAGCGAGAGTAGTGTCGCATTACCACCGACAGCAGTGATGTTGTCGGAATGCGTTTTTTCAGTAATGAAACGCGTGAGGTAGTGCGGTCCACCTGCTTTCGGCCCAGTACCTGACATACCACGTCCACCGAATGGTTGAACGCCGACAATCGCACCGATTTGGTTACGGTTGATGTAAACGTTACCGACATCAACGCGGCTTGCGATGTCATACGCGAACGTTTCGTTACGGCTATGGATGCCAAATGTAAGGCCGTAACCTGTGCCGTTGATACTGTCGATTACATCATCCAACTCTTCAGTTTTGTAGCGGATGACATGAAGAATTGGACCAAAGTTTTCCTTGACTAACTGGCTGATGCTGTCGATTTCAATAGCCGTTGGCGCAACAAAAGTGCCGCCTTGAGTATAATCAGGCATCGGCGCTCGAGCGATCAGACGACCCGCTTGTTGAATATCTGAGATATGCTGTTCCAAATTAGTTTTAGCAATACCGTCAATGACTGGACCGACATCGGTTTCGTGCAACAACGGATCGCCGACTTCAAGTTCTTCCATCGCACCGCGCAGTAAGTCGAAAATACGATCCGCAATATCATCTTGGACAAACAAAACACGCAGTGCTGAGCAGCGCTGTCCGGCACTTTGGAATGCACTTGCGACAACATCAGTGACCACTTGCTCAGGTAGCGACGTTGAATCGATTAACATGGCATTCTGACCGCCTGTTTCGGCAATCAGCGGCACGATAGGACCAGTGCGCGCTGCTAAAGCGCGGTTAATCGCTTGAGCGGTATAAGTTGAACCGGTAAAGCAGACACCGCCGATGTCTTCCTGAGAAGTCAGGAAACTACCGACTTCGGCACCACTACCTGGCATAAAGTGCAAGACATTGCCTGGCACACCGGCTTCCAGAGCAAGTTGTACTGCACGATATGCTATAAGCCCAGTTTGCTCAGCTGGTTTAGCGATAACAGAGTTACCGGTTACCAGTGCAGCGACGACTTGGCCAACGAAAATAGCAAGAGGGAAGTTCCACGGGCTGATGCAAATAAAGGTACCGCGACCTTCGAGTTTCAGTTTGTTGTCTTCGCCTGTGGGGCCTGGCAACTGAATCTCGCCGTCCATTAATTTACGCGCTTCTTTCGCATAGTAGCGGCAGAAATCAACGGCTTCACGGACTTCATCAATACCGTCTTGCAAGCCTTTGCCCGCCTCAACGGAACACAGCGCAATTAATTCATTACGGTTAGCTTCCATTAAGTCGGCAAATTTTTCGAGGCAGGTCGCACGTTCGTCAACCGGCACCTCACGCCATGCACGATAGGCTTTATTAGCGCTTTGCAATGCTTGTTCAGCAAGCTTTTTATCGCCCCAATAAATACTACCCACTTGTTTTGTAGTCTCTTGCGGGCTAGTGATGCTTACTTGGTGGTCGGTCTCTACGGTCTTACCGTCAACAATTGGGCCACCTTGCCATTGTTTGTCGCGATACTGTTGTACCGCGGCAATGAAATCATCTGCTTGTGAGTGAATATTCATATTCAATCCTAATGAATTTTTGCGTTCCTCATACATTGCAGGAGGAAGTGGAATCTTGTCGTTAGCATAAACTTCGTGACGCATTGCTGTCTTCAGCGGATGTACAACCAATTCGTCGACGGGGGTATCAGCATCAAGTAGCTTATGAACGAATGACGAGTTAGCACCGTTCTCGAGTAAGCGGCGCACTAAGTAAGGTAATAGATCGCGATGAGGACCCACGGGCGCATATATGCGCACAACCATACCTGGCTTCTGCTTCATCAGCGTGTCGTAAAGATTATCACCCATACCATGTAGGCGTTGATACTCAATGCGGCGCTTATGCGTCTCGTTCATGTGCTCAATAGACATAATGGTCTGCGCATTATGAGTTGCAAACTGTGGATAGATGGCACCATCCGTATCATCGCTTAGTAAGTAACGTGCGCAGGCAATATAAGAAAGATCACTGTGAGCCTTGCGGGTAAACACAGGATATCCTGTGACACCATTCTCTTGACTCCATTTAATCTCATTATCCCAGTACGCACCTTTTACTAAACGTACAGGAATTTCATCGCCGCACTCGCGGGCAAGCGCAGTAATCCAGCATAAGGTGGGCAATGCGCGCTTAGAGTAGGCTTGAACCACCAAACCAAAGCGCGGCCAGCCTTTACACACACCACTCCGATACACTTTTTCGAATAACTCGAGTGATAATTCGTGGCGATCCACCTCCTCAGCATCGATGGTCACGCCAACATCAGCTTCTTTCGCAAGCTTGACGAGGTCGGTGAGCGTCGTCGCCAACTCAGTTAATACGCGTTCGTGGTTCGATGCCTCGTAACGCGGGTGCAGCGCCGATAGTTTGATAGAAATCGTGGGGCGCGGTGCATCCGGATTATTGAATTTTTCATTGGTGATGGTTTTAATCGAATTGACGTACTGTTGCTTGTAGTACTCTGCATCACTCATCGTTAATGCGGCTTCGCCGAGCATATCGTAAGCGTGGGTATAGCCTTTGTCGCGATTTTCACGACTTTCTTTTAAGGCTTCCTCAATCGTACGGCCTAAAACAAACTGTTTACCCATAATTTGCATCGCGGCATACGTTGCTTTACGAACCACGGGTTTACCTAGCTTGCGGATCATGCGGCGGAAGGTGCCTCGTGGCGTTTCCATCGCTTTTCCGGTGGGATTGATAACGCCGTTGGTAAGCGCTAACCCCCAAGTACCGGAATTAACTAACCATGAAGCACTTTGGCCCATATGCTTTTGCCAATCACCGCCTGACAATTTGTCTTGTATCAGGGCGTCTGCAGTGGCTGCATCGGGAATACGTAACAGAGCCTCGGCGAGACACATGAGGATAATACCCTCTTTGGTGTCTAAGCTGTACTCTTGCAAAAACGAATCGACCATACCGTTGTCGGCTTGCTCTCGCACTTGCTCGACTAACTTGGCGGCGCGCTCCGTCACTGTACTAACCGCGTCATCATCTGACGGCACCAGCGGCAACAACTCACGCATATATGCATCTTCATCGACGATATAATTGTCGGTTATTGCTTGCTGCAAGGACTTCAGATCCTCTGCCTGATGGCTTTTGGATAGCACCTCACTCGCTTTGAACATAGCATCTCCTGTTTGGCCAGGCCGAAGCTCGGCGTGCTTCCCCAACGATGGGAATCGGGCGCAAGTATACGATTATTTTTGCGCCGGTAAAGACTTTCCAAAGCTACGTTGCATATTTTCTCGATGGCTGTCAATAAAGCCTTGAAAACAATGTTTATTGACCCTTTGGAAACAAGTCAGTACCTTTAGCACAAAGCTTCCAGCACTGGGTATCCCAACATGTCACAAGAAATTGAGCTCAAACTATTAATTGAGCCACAACAGCGTGAGAATACACTCAATGAATGTCGAACCGTGGCTCAAGAGCACGGAGCAGAATCGTCTTATCAGGCGCTCGAATTGGCGAACGCATATTTTGATACCAGCGATTTGCGATTACGACAGTATGATATGGGGTTACGTATCAGACAGTCAGGAGATCAATTAGAGCAAACAATCAAGTTGGCAGGTCGAGTTCTTGGCGGCATGCACGAACGACCAGAATATAACCTTAATGTTGACTCGATGGAGCCGGATATCACCTTATTTGATGAGGGGATATGGCCGGATGATTTCCCTGTATACGATATCCAGCGCGATCTACAAGCGCTTTTCAAAACGGACTTCACTCGCCACAAATGGCACATTCCAAGCGGGGATGGTCAGATTGAACTTGTGCTTGATATGGGTGAGATTGTCGCGGGTGAAAAAACAGAACGAATCGTTGAGATGGAGCTAGAGCTACAAGGCGGCGACCTTGCTGATGTCTATCGTTTAGCGGAACGTCTCGTGAAAAAAGCGAACGCACGAATGGGTTCTCTCAGTAAAGCCGCGCGTGGTTACTTATTAGCAGGAAAGAGTGCGTTGGAACCCTTTGTTCAAACGCACTTTGTTGATATTAATTCGGATTATTCGCTCGCCGACGCACTTTATAAGGCGCTCGAGTACGGTTTGCGTCATTGGCAACACAACGAGGCATGTCTGGAGTATCACGCCCACGTTCGCGCTGCTCAAGGTATGGCCGACGGAATTTATCTTTGCCGCGCAGTCATTGATCAGCTGAGAAGTCTCGACATTGACTGTCGCGATCTGCCTGAACAATTAGCGGAAATCCACCAGTCGCTAAGCTGGCTAAAGCGTTTTGAAGGATTGGCTGAGCTCACGGCCGAAGATGGCGCTTATCATCGAGCGTTAAAAAAGCAATCAAGTTTGTACGAGCATTTAGAGGATACTCAACAGCAAGTGATACAATTAGCAGAATTGGTCAAGGTGGTGCGTTCTGATAGTTATCAATGTGTATTGCTCGATTTGTCTCAATTTTTAATGGAAAAGCCGACTAACGAGGCGCTTGAGCAGCCTTGTCAAAGTTGGAGTACAGAACTTTTACGCAACGACTGGAAAGACGTTCAAGCGGCGTTCGAGGAAGTTGAGGATATGTCAGAAGAGCGTTATTTAAAGTTGTTGCCGGCTTTACAACATAGCTTAATGCTAGGTACCTGCTTAGGTCAGCTGTACGATGCTCAGCAGCGTGATAACTTCCGTTCGCCGTGGCTTGACCTAGCGCGGGGGATTCGTGAAATTAACGCGCTCCACATTCTACATGAAATGGTAAAAAACAGTGATGATCTTGCCGATGAGAAATTACTGGAATGGCAAAAAGTTCAACGCGAATCCTTACTAACTGCTTTAGAGTACTCACGCAAGGCGGCATTACGTCGTGAACCTTATTGGCAGCAATAAGTGGGTGACCATGCAAAACCGATTAGACCGAGTACCGGCAAAACACTTTATTGAAGCCTCGGAGCCAGTTTGGCAGCGTATTCACGAGCAGATCCGTTTACCGCAAGGCATGCTCAATTCACTACGTCATGGTGTCGCCGTCTCCTCTTTTATTGGCGAGGTAGCTGAGCGGTATCCCGAAGCGTTAGCCGCAGCGTGGCTTGAACCGATTTCGGCAAATGAGATTCGAGCGGCTTTTTTAACTCATATTGCAGCGGTTGAGTCCGAGAATGAACTAAAAGCTGCTGTGAGGCGATTCAGGCATGCTCACATGGCAGCGAGTGCGCTATTAGAATGGCAAGGTCAACGCAGCTTAGCTGAATCACTCGCCTTTTATTCGGAACTCGCCGATACATTGATTATCGAATCATTACACTGGCTTGAACAGCGCTTTTATCAACGTTTAGGGCGTCCGCTCGATATTGATGGCGAACTGCAGCATCTTTATGTGCTCGGTATGGGCAAGCTCGGCGGTCGTGAGCTCAACTTTTCCTCTGATATCGATCTTATTTTTTATTATCCAGAGCAGGGTGAAACACAGGGCGGCTCGCGGTCGGTAGAAAACTCCGTGTTTTTTACTCGGTTAGCTCAGGCGTTAATCGCTGTTTTGGATGAAAACACGTTTGATGGTCAAGCGTTTCGTGTCGATATGCGGCTTCGGCCTTTTGGACAGTCAGGCCCGCTGGTCACGAGCTTAGCGGCTTTAGAGCATTACTATCAGGAGCAAGGGCGTGACTGGGAACGCTATGCGATGGTAAAGGCACGGCTGCTCAATCGTTTAGGCAAGAAGCAGACAAATGCATTTCAAGAACTCATCCGGCCGTTTGTCTACAGACGTTACATTGATTTCGGTGCTATTGAAGCGCTGCGCAAAATGAAGCTTCTGATTACTCAGGAGACCAGGCGACAGGGCGCACAGGGTAATATTAAGTTAGCAGCGGGTGGGATACGAGAAGTTGAGTTCATTGCCCAAGCCCATCAGTTGATCCGTGGTGGACGCGAGAAGTCGTTACAAACGCGCTCAATCTATCGTGCATACGAGGCAATGGTCAACCTCGACATCTTCCAAGGGTCAGTGGCAAAACGTCTACTGCAAGCCTATGAGTTGCTTCGTGAAGTTGAACATCGACTGCAACAATTAGCTGATGAGCAAACGCAAAAGCTACCTCACGATGAATCAGCGCAAGAGAAACTTGCTTATCTCATGGGTGAGGAAGACTTTGCTCAGCTTGAGCAACGCATTGTTCAAGCGATGGACTTTATTCACAATGAATTTAAGCAAGTGGTAGGTGAAGGATCTGAGTGCGACGAGGAAGAGCAAAGTCTACAAGTGCTATGGCAAGATATGCTCGAAGACGACGCGGCACTGGAAATTATTGCTGCAGAAGGTGAGCAAGATGTTGACGGTATCTGGCGTTTAATCAAGCAATTTCGCAGTGAAGCTCGTAAGCGAAGTTCGGGGCCGCGAGGTCGAGCCGCATTAGCGCGTTTAATGCCATTGTTATTTCGGCAGATGATAGCGCAACCTCAATCGATGACGATTCTTGAGCGTGTGCTTACTGTTATTCGCGCCATTATGAGTAGAACAGCTTACATTGAGTTGTTGGCCGAAAACCCAGGCGCCCGAGTTCAACTTTGTCGTCTGTGTGCCGCTTCACCGTGGGTTTCGCAGCAATTGGCACTGCATCCTATTCTACTCGACGAGCTGATCGATCCGCAGCACTTGTACCAACTACCTGATTTGACTGATTACCCAAGCGTACTCAATGAGTTTCTGATACGCACGCCCGAAGATGATTTAGAGTCACAAATGGATGCGTTACGGCAAGCGAAACAGGTGTTGCAGCTTAAAATTGCGGCTGCGGATATCACGGGTGGCTTAGAGCTTATGAAAGTAAGTGACCACTTGAGTTATTTGGCTCAGGCGGTGACCGCAGAAGTCGTGCATCTGGCTTGGCGACAAATGGCGCAGCGTCACGGCACACCGCCAGGACGTTCGATACAGGATACGGGCTTTGGCGTACTGGCATACGGTAAGCTAGGGGGGTTGGAGCTCGGATATGGCTCAGATCTTGATTTGGTCTTTGTGACTCACGCGCAGTACGAAGGCTACACTGATGGTGCCAAACCTATCGAAGTGCAACAATTTTACTTGCGATTGGCGCAGCGTATTCTGCACTTATTTACTACACGAACCGTGGCGGGAGTTTTATACGAGGTTGATTTACGCTTAAGACCCTCTGGTCAAGCTGGCTTATTGGTAACGCAGTTAGATTCGTTTATCCGCTACTTACGCGATGATGCATGGACTTGGGAGTTACAGGCTTTGGTGCGTGCGCGCCCGATATACGGGACCGATGCTGTGCAAGCTGACTTACACGATATTCGTTGCGCCATTTTGTCGCGTACGCGAGAAGCAACTAGCTTACGGGAAGATATTCTTGCGATGCGCCAAAAGATGCGGGCACATCTTTCAAGCGGGGGCACTCACTTCGATATCAAGCAAGATCCAGGCGGGATAGCGGACATCGAGTTTATTGCGCAGTATCTAGTACTCAACTATGCGCATGATTATCCACAATTGACCGAGTATTCGGACAATATTCGTATCCTAACTTGCGCCGAACAGTGTCATTTAATCGATCCTGTGGAAGCACAAGATCTTATCAACGCGTATCAAATTTTTCGCTGTGAGAGCCATGCGTTGGCATTACAGGGCGAAGATGCGTTAAGCCAACACGACTTAACCACAGAGCGTGATGCAGTTCGTCGTGTTTGGTCGCGTTTACTGAGCGAAAATGCGAGCGGCATTTAGCTGTAGTAGCTCGGCATATCCTCTTGGGGTCGTGTTTTGAAGCGTCGATGGACCCATAGGTACTGTTCAGGCGCTTTCAATACGGCTTGCTCAACCAGTTGGTTAATGAGCGTTGCGTCGGCGAGGTCATCGCCTATCGGGAAGTTGACTAACTTAGGCTCGTAGTAAACATCGTAGCCCGTGCCATCTTCACGTCGAACGCAACGACTGACAATAACGTTGCAGTTTTTGTGGTTGGCGAACAGCATGGTGCCGGTGGTTGTAGAAGCGTCAGGGACTGCGAAAAAGGGAGCGAATACGACGCGGCGACGGCCATAGTCTTGATCCGGTAAATAACCGGCTATTTCACCGTTCTTGATAGCATTGACCATGCCTTTTACATCGCGACGTTGGATCATATACTTGTTTGAACGCGCGCGCCCTTTAGTCTGTAAGTACTCCATAACGGCATTGTTGTGAGGACGATAGAGTCCAACTGCAGGCTCAACAAAGCCGTGTAAACGTGCATGAACCTCTAAACTCAAGAAGTGGAACAAGAGCATTAATACGCCTTTGCCGCCTTCTTGAGCATCTCTTAGGTTTTCTTCGCCATGGACGTGCAGCTTGCGTTTGATACGCCAATTCGGCCACCACCACGCGATACCCACTTCGAAATAGGCGATTCCCGTATTTTCTAAGTTTTTCTTAACTAATCGTTCGATCTCATCGGCCGGTTTATCGGGAAATGCCAGTGCTAAGTTACGGCGTGCAATGGCGACTCGACGCGGTAACGCCTTCATTAACAATCGGCCCAAGCCTTTACCCATGGCGATCTGTAGGCGATACGGTAACCATGAAACAGAATAAAGGAAAATAACACCGAGCCAAGTTAGCCAGAACTTAGGGTGTAAAAAATAGAGTTTAAACTTGGGTTGTTCGATCACGGACACAGTTCTTATTTTGGAACGAATAATACGTAGATTAACACAAATCAAAAACGTGCAGTGAACCGACCATTCACTGCACGTTCAGTGTTGAAGCTTAATTGAACGACTTATTCAGCCGCCGTGCTATCAACATTTTCAGAGAGGCTTTCGTTGATGGCTTGCAAATCATCAGCTTGCAATTCCCCAACCGTTTGTTCGAGGTTGATACGCTGACGAATATAGCCGTAGCGTGCCTGCGCTAGATTACGGCGTGCATCGAACAAATTACGGGTACTGTTAAGTACATCGACGATAGTCCGAGTACCCACTTCAAAGCCTGCTTCCGTTGCTTTTAGTGCACTCTCGGCTGAGGTTACTGCTTGCTGGAATGCACGGATACTCGCAATTGATGCATTGACCTCGTAGTAGGCATTGCGAACTTGACGCTCAACCGAGCGCTGAGTTTCCACCATTGATTGGCTTGCAGCAACATAGTTGTCGCGTGCCTGAGCAACTTGTGATGAGGTCCGGAAACCGCTGAAGATTGGTACAGAAACTTTTACACCAATAGAGCGCGTGTCAAGTCGAGGTAAGTCTATGGTGGTACCGTCGATCGTGGTTTCACTGTCTTGAGTACTGTAGCTTGCTGTTAAGCCAACAGTCGGGTAGTGACCGGCTTGATTAACTTCGATCTGCTGCTCGGCGATGTCAACATTCACCATGCTTTGCATGAGATTTAGATTGTTATTTTCAGCCTTTTTAACCCAACGGAGGACTTCCGCAGGCTGAGGGTCAGAAGGCGAAAAAGTATCGGTATTGAGACCGGCTAAGGATTGCGGATACTGACCTGTGATTTCGCGAATATTTTCCATCGCAATCTCAACAGCGTTACGCGCTTGAATTTCGCGAGCAACAGCGCTGTCATACTGAGCCTGTGCTTCGTGAACGTCAGTGATCGCGGTTAGACCAACCGAGAACCGTTGTTTAGTCTGTTCTAGCTGGCGCTCGATTGCTCGTTTTTCAGATTGAGCAAAGGCTAAGTCGTCTTTTGCTTGCAGTGCACCAAAGTAGGCGTTTACGACGCGTAAGCGCAATGATTGTTCCGCGGCTTGATAAGCGACTTCAGCGCGATAGGCTTGTTTGTTAGCGATATCTGACTCTTTCCATGTGCTCCAGTCAAAAATGTTTTGATTTAAGCTAACGCCAGCGCTCCAGCCATTTGAATCGCGCTTGTATGTGCCTAAGCCTGGCTGGAATGATTCTGATGAAGAATCACTGATGCCAACTTCGCCCGCGATCTGTGGCCAGAATGCGGAATTAGCGATATCGACGTTCTTTTGTGCGGCATCACGCTCGGCGGCTGCCCGGAGTAAAGCTGGATCGTTCTTCACAGCTAACTGGTATACGTCACGTAAATCTTCTGCGCTGGTAGTAAAACTCGCTGTGGCTAGCGCTAAGCCAACAGTAATGGACACTAAATGTTTTTTCATTGCTAACGTTGCCCTGTGCTGATGGTATTCGACAGTGTAATCAGTGTATGAGTCGCTTTGAATATTCAATAAGTTTACATACACGTTTGAATGATTACCAGTTTAAACTTAATCTGGCTTAACTTTAAGCGAAAGAAGGTTTCAGATCACGCTTAAGTGTAACAGAATGTATGCAAATAGATGAGCTGCTTCTTTTTAGCGTTAGTTAGGAGTCATGGTGAAACAGTTTAGTAAAGATGATGTTCAAATTGAAAGTAAAGATTCACTTTATAAGGGATTTTTGTCGGTAAACCAGTACACACTCAAACATAAATTGTTTGCTGGCGGGTGGGGACCCTCGATTACGCGCGAACTGATGGAGCGCGGTGATGCCGTAGTGGTGATTCCCTATGACCCAATCACTCAGGAACTCGTGGTTTTAGAGCAGTTTCGTATGGGAGCTATGAAAAACGAATACGGTCCTTGGTTGTTAGAGTTTGTTGCTGGCATGTTTGATGGCGATGAAACGCCCGAACAAGTGGCGCATCGTGAATTATTTGAAGAGGCGGGGCTGCGCGCTAAGCAGTTAGTCAAAGCATTGAGTTATTATTCAAGCCCCGGGGGGACTGACGAGCGCTTAACTATTTATATTGCTGAAGTCGATGCCAGCCAAGCGGCTGAGCTAGCAGGAGTCGAGTCGGAACATGAGGATATCCGCGTGCACGTCAAACCCTTCGAAAGCGTGATAGAATGGTTAGAGCAAGGGCGCATTAATAATGCGGCTAGTGTGATTGGTCTACAATGGCTTCAATTACATATTAATAAGCTACCATTTGCCAAATAATTAAGGTGTAAAGCGTCGACTATGAGAGATGAGCGGTACGTTATTGATGTAGCTGAGTTACATCGTATTAATGAACGCAACTATGCCGGGTTGGTACGACTTGTACCGGACTCAGAACACCCACATGTCATTCGTGCTGGCGCGCACCTAACGTTTGAAATTACTCAGTTGAGTGAGTCAAAATACACCAGTGATGTCCGCATTGCGCAAAAGCGAGAGCATTGGTCAGCTGATTACTTACTGACACAACTCGACGTGCGTCTATATCATGATGTTCGGATGGCAGAGGTGCTCTCGAGTCAGGGGGTGAGTCGGCTGCGTGTAAACTATCAGCAGCCCAATCCAGAAATGCGACATCCTGATGAAAAACATCAAGTGAATCAGTTTTTAGCTGATTGGTTGATGCTCATTAAAACGCGTGGACAAGTGCCGATGCTACGCTTAGATAAATTTTTACCACACGACTTCAAATAGACCGATAATAGCGGTACATTGAATCCACAATAACAACCATATAAACGACAATGTGTCGCGCTGGTCCAAAAATTAGATCATAACCATGACAGATTATAAATCCGATTCGATCGAGGTCTTAAACGGCCTTGAGCCGGTCCAACGTCGACCGGGTATGTATACAGACACGTCGCGCCCTAACCATCTTGGTCAAGAAGTTATCGATAACAGTGTCGATGAAGC
>NZ_DEYI01000021.1:0-2797 GCF_002364475.1 Idiomarina sp. UBA3162 | reverse complement strand
TCTGAAGTCTACGGCATGCTTTTCTCTATCCACAGTAAGGATGCATCGCCTGCTGAGCTAAGACGTTACGCAGAAGAGTTGCAACGTCGAATTAAAACCGTCGATGGTATTAAGAAGATCGAATTACACGGCGTTCAACCACGCGTTGTTCATATCGACATCCCAGATGAAAGGTTGGCGCAATACGGCCTATCTATCACACAAGTTTGGTCGCAGCTGAATACTCAAAACATGGCGTTCGATGCCGGTAAGTTTTCAGCAGGAACTGAACGAATCCGAGTTCAACAGTCGAGTGAGTTCGGTTCATTAGACGACATCAAAAACCTGATGATCAAAGGCGGCCTGAGTGAATTAGGAACCAGCTTAATCCGCTTAGGCGATATTGCAGACGTCACAATGGGCTACCAAGAGCCAATGATGACGGAGAACCGCTACAACGGCGTACCTGCAGTCACATTAGCGATGAGCCCAGTCACCGGCGTCAACGTGGTATCACTTGGTGATGAAATCAATCAAATCGTCAGCGATTTTCAAGCAACCCTGCCGTTAGGTGTTGATATCGCGACAGTTGCTAACCAACCGGAAGAAGTTCAGAAATCGATCGACAACTTCGTAAGCAACTTGCTAGAGAGTGTCGCGATTGTATTCATCGTCCTGTCTATATTCATGGGGCTAAAAAGCGCAACCATTGTCGGCTCAAGCTTACTGCTGACTATCTTGCTGACGCTTATCTACATGAACATCGCGTCAATCGATTTACACCGAGTTTCGCTAGGTACGTTCATTCTTGCGCTTGGTATGTTGGTTGATAATGCCATTGTCATCACCGATATGATGATTGTGAAAATCAATAAAGGCGTCGACCGAACCAAAGCCGCAATTGATTCTGTTAAAGAGACCGCTACACCACTCTTTGGCGCTACAGTTATCGCTATCATGGGTGCGAGCCCTGTTATCTTTTCAAAAACCGATGCCGCTGAGTTCGCAAGCTCAGTATTCCTAATTATCGCCTCTTCACTGTTGTTGTCATGGTTTGTCGCAATGACCTTTACAGCTTTGATGTGTTGGTTCTTCATCAAGCCAACTAAGCAAGCTGACAATACCAAAGTGAGCTTATACCGTAAGAGCGTAAACTGGACGGTAGATAACCCACTCAAAGCACTTGCGGGACTCATTCCGCTGATTTTGGTCACTGCATTGGCTATCCCGAATATTGCCGTTAACTTTATTCCACAAGCCGACAGACCCATTCTGTTCTTAGATTACTGGCTGCCAAATGGCGCCAAGGTTGAACAGACCTCAGAAGACATGAAGCGTATCGAACAATGGTTGTTAGAGCAGCCGGAAGTCGAGAGTATTTCAACGTACATTGGTGCTGGCGCTCCTCGTTTCTCAGTGACCATTGAGCCAGAACCGTTTGACTCTGCTTACGGTCAGATCTTGATTAACGCGACCGATTTCCCGTCACTCAGCCCGTTGATTGCGCGTGGCGACAAATGGTTAATGGAAGAGTTTCCAAACGCCGATCCTCGCTTTAGAAGCTTAAAGCTTGCGACTTCGGATAAATTCAGTGTTGAAGCGCGTTTTTCAGGCCCAGATATCGAGGTACTGCACGGCTTATCTGAACAAGCGAAAGCTATCTTTGCTCGACACCCAGACACCAAGTACGTGCGTGACGACTGGCGTCAAAAGAGCAAAGTGCTAGAACCTGTCATCAACCAAGACAAGATGCGTCTTGCAGGCATTAACCGTGCAGATATTGCATTCGCGATGAAACGCGCGTCAGAAGGCATGCCGCTGGGTCGTATGAACTTAAACGACGAACTGGTGACGATTCAACTGCGTGGTACAGAAAGCTCTATTCAATCGCTAGAAACTTTGCCGGTACGTTCTTTACTGGGCATCCACAGCGTTCCACTAGGTCAAGTCATTGACGGGTTTGAGCTTACAAGCGAAGAGACCATGATTTGGCGTCGCGACCGAGTAAAAACCATCACAGCACAAGCTGGCGTTGGTCGCTACACCACACCTGCAGCAGTGAGAGACTCAGTTAAAGAACAAATAGAATCCATTCACCTTCCACACGGTTACCACTTGGAATGGGGTGGCGAATATTACGACGAGCATAAAGCGGTCAGCGATATTCTTAAACAGCTACCTAAAGCGATGTTGTTGATGGTGATCATCCTAGTGGCGATGTTTAACGGCTTCAAACAGCCAGTGATCATCTTCACCACCCTACCGCTTGCGGCGACGGGTGCAACGTTCAGCTTGTTGCTGTTGGATAAACCGTTCGGATTTATGGCATTGATAGGTGCAGTAACACTCACCGGGATGATCATCAAGAACGGCATCGTGTTGATGGACCAGATCGAGCTTGAACGTAAAGACGGTCGCTCACTGTCAGACGCAATTAAAGAAGCAACCGTGAACCGTACTATGGCGATCTCGATGGGTGCACTCACCACAGCACTTGGCATGATCCCGTTGCTTAGTGACCTGCTGTTTGATCAGATGGCGGCGACCATTATCGGTGGCTTGGCTGCGGCAACCGTGTTGTCTCTGTTTGTAATGCCTGCGCTGTACAAGCTCTTCTATCGAACTGAAGAAAAAAAGACAGTGGCTGAAGCCATTAAAGATGCTGTAGTTGTACTCGATGCAACGCCTCAGTCTACAAACATCGGCACTCCAACCTCATTCAACAAGGAGCAATAAACATGTATCCATTAACTAAGTTTAAAGTGGCTCCTATTGCTCTTGCCTTGTTGCTGACAGGTTGTGCGGTTGGCCCTGATTA
>NZ_DEYI01000055.1:0-6133 GCF_002364475.1 Idiomarina sp. UBA3162 | reverse complement strand
GCTTTGAATTGAGCCTAACTGGGTTAATTGCCGCGTCTAACTGACTCATGACTTACCCGCCATTAATACCACTGCATGGCACGCTATACCTTCATTCCGGCCAACAAAACCTAGCTTTTCCGTCGTTGTCGCTTTCACGTTCACCGCATCACTCGCCACATCCAGTAAATCCGCGATACGTTGTCTCATGGCGTCAATGTGAGGTGCCATTTTAGGCTGCTGAGCCACGATAGTAACGTCGATGTTGCCGACAGCAAATTTGCGCGAGGCAGCCAATTGCATGATATGAGTTAGTAGCTCACCGCTGTCTGCGCCCGCAAATTGATCATCGGTGTCGGGAAAGTGACGACCAATATCACCTAAACCCAATGCGCCTAACACTGCATCACTAATAGCGTGCAGCACAACATCACCGTCTGAGTGCGCTAAAAGACCATCAGTGTGAGGTACTTTGACCCCACCTAGCATTAACGGTTTGTTCTCTGCGCCCCAGCGGTGCACGTCATAGCCGTGACCAACACGAATATTCATCATGAGTGATTAATCTCTTCGTTTAAATAATAACTGACCAACTCGATATCCTCCGGGAAGGTCACTTTGATATTCTTATAGGAGCCCATTACCAAGTGAGGGTGATAGCCTGCAAACTCCATCGCTGAAGCTTCATCGGTGAGCTCTGGGTGAGCAACGCCCATCTTGTTAATAGCCGCTATCAAAGGCTTAATTGCAAACACTTGAGGGGTTTGCGCTTGCCACAATAGCTCACGAGAGACCGTGCTACTTATCGTCGCACGATCAGGGTGGGCACGCTTTAAAGTATCGCGTACTGGCAAGGCCACAATAGCGCCTTGATCCTGGGACGTGCCCTGTTCAATCACATTGCATAAGACCTTCAACGGCAAGCAGGGTCGTGCTGCATCGTGCACTAGCGCATGACTGAAGCCCTGTCGCTCAGCCTCGATTAAACCAGCAAGAACAGACTCAGCACGCGTCTTGCCGCCGTTTACAGTTTCCACGTGACTTGGCCAATCCGGGTACAGTGCTAATGCTGTTGGATTGACTGCAACAAAAACACGTTGCACTTGGGGAGATCGCTGAATCGCAGCGAGCGTGTGTGATAGTAGCGGTTGTGACTGGACCTGAATAAATTGCTTGGGTTGCTCGCTTTGCATCCGGCTCCCGGTGCCCGCTGCAGGAACGATGGCCGCGAGCTTAATCCCCGACGAAGATGACATATTACTGCTCAAGCCTCCTCGGGTGCACAAGACGAAAAAACACTTCCTCTTTTTTTATCATACCGAGTTCGTTGCGTGCGCGCTCTTCTAGCGCGTCCTCGCCCTCACGTAAGTCCTTGATATCCGCGTAAAGCACTTCATTACGACGGGCTAGATTATCGTTTGCTTTGCGTTGATGCTGTACTTCCTGTTGTAAACGCCAATAGTCTGGCAAGCTATTCTTACCAAACCAAAGACGATATTGTAGCGCAGCTAATACGCTCACCAGCAAAATAATGACAATTCGCATAAAATGCTCTGGAAAACCTGTATTAGTGCCATTATGAAGTCTAAAACTGAGTATGCAAAGCCATTGAGGTGTTTTTTTGGAATATATCTATGCTGCAGTAATTGTTTTCTTTGCCACAACGCTACAAGGTATCAGCGGCTTTGGCTCCGGCCTCGTCAGTGTGCCGTTGTTAGCGCTATTTTTACCGATGACGATCATCACACCGGCGCTGTCCATCGTGAATGTGGTGTTAAGTTCAATTATCTATTACAAAAATCGGCATGCTGCTCACCCCCAACAATGGCTTTGGTTACTTGGGGCTGGCTTTATTTTTTCCATTGTGGGTAGCTTACTATTAGTTGAAGTCAACGAGCGTGCAATCCAATGGCTATTAGGCTTACTCATCTTGACGGTAGTCGCTGTATTGGCCAGTGGCCGCAGTCTACCAACTTTGAATCACCGTCGCGGTCATGTCGGAGTCGGCGCTACATCGGGAATACTAAACGGACTCATGACGCTAGGTGGCCCACCCATCATCTTATTTCTTGCTAATGCAAAGGTTGATAAAACAACCTTTCGGGCCACTTTGGCATTGTTCTTTTTAGTCATTGCTATTGCTAACGTGCTGACCTTTAGTACGCAAGGTGTCTACCAGCGCTCCCACCTCACGCTCCTTCTGGCAATGGTACCTTGCGCGATGTTAGGCGCCCTATTTGGGCATTATCTTCAACGATTTGTCGTTGAGCAGCAGTTTAAACGACTGACGTTAGGATTAATGTTATTATCAGGCGTATCCGTTTTATTTCAGGCGATATGGAGTACTTAAGTCGAAATGTTACCCGCTGAACTTTTAGTTGTGTTGTTGAATCTTGCGATTCTATTGGTGTGTTATCTGCACGTTTTTCCAAGAGTTGCGGGTAAATCGATGGGCAAGCTGGCGATCGCGAGCGGTAGCGCTATTATCCTGTCACTTGTCATTGTAGGGTCAAAGTATATGGGCCTCGGTTATCCTTTTTTGTTATTGGGTGGTTCGCTTAATTGGTTCTGGTACACCCTCATTACCTACGCCTTGATGGAAATCCCCATCGCTATTTGGTACCTGAAAAGAAACCCTTCTTAGCTAAATTACGTAGATTTCGTGATAAACTAGCGTCGATTTTAACGTAAAGGAGTCTGATATGGCCGCTTTTGGCACCGTTTTCATGCCTGAAATGAGTATTGCAGAATACCGTGATGGGCAGTGGCATCCCCCTAAAATAAGTGCAGCCGATAGTCTGTCATTACATCCCGGCGCACACGCTTTACATTATGCCAGCACCTGTTTTGAAGGGTTGAAAGCGTTTAAACATGCCGATGGCTCGGTTCATATTTTTAGACTGGATCAAAATATCAAACGCATGCGGCAAAGCAGTAAATTGCTAGCCTTACCCGAGGTCGATGCTGAATTACTCGAGCACATGATCGTCGACATCGTTAAACACTTTAAAGATGAAGTCCCCAATCCGCCCGGTTCGATGTATATACGCCCAACGCATATCGGCACCGAACCCGCGATTGGTAAAGCGGCCAGCCCAGCAACTCAGTCACTACTGTATGTATTGTTGTCACCTGTAGGTGATTATTTTGCGGGCGGCACGCGTCCATTAAAACTACTTATCGAAACGGACGGTATGCGCTGTGCTCCACACATGGGCATGATCAAAAGCGGTGGTAATTACGCCAGTGCGCTGAACCCGATCATGCAAGCACGCGCTCAGTACGACGCCGATCAGGTATTGTTTTGCCCAAATGGTGATGTACAAGAAACAGGCGCCGCCAACTTCTTACTCATCGACGGTGATGAGATTATTACCAAAGATTTGGATAGTAGCTTTTTGCATGGTATTACCCGTGATTCAATTCTGACACTTGCTAAAGACATGGGTATGACGGTAACTGAGCGTACTTTATCGGTTGATGAATTGCTCGAGCGTGCACAAAAGCCAACGACCGAAGCGGCGTTGTCTGGCACAGCGGCTGTACTGACCCCCGTTGGTTCGCTGATTCACAATGAGCAAACTGTCACCATCGGCAGCGGTGACGAAGGTCCTAAAACACAGCAATTACGCCGTGCGTTAAATGAAATTCAATGGGGCCAACGGGCCGACTCATTTGGTTGGCTAACTGCCGTTTAACCTCGTCCATCGCGCACAACAAAGGTTTCCAAAAGCACCACGGGTTGCCCATCATCGGGCAACTCGATCATACCTTGTTTTACAAAACCCAGTTTATCTAACAAATGCAGAGAAGCTTCATTCGTTGGGTTACAAATCGCATTGATACGACTAAACTCAGTATGCGTTGCCACTCGGTGCATTAACGATACTGCCGCCTCGATCGCGTAGCCATACCCGGTGAACGCATTAGATAGTGCATAACCGATATCGGGGTCGCCGAGAAAATCACGCTTTAATAACCCTATTAATCCAATCGGCCTACCCCCCTGCTTTTGTTCTATCAACATCAAGCCCAAGTCATGCTGGCGATACTGCGATTGGGGGCCTGTTTCAATATAGTTGACGGCGTTATCAATGGTTCTAACCTGCTTATCAGCAATTTGTTTAATGAATTCAGGCTCATTAAGTAGTTTGAGTATAAACTCTGCATCAGTCCTTTTAAGCGGTCTAATCACGAGTCTTTCCGTTTGCCAAGTCGATATCAGTTTCATAACGCGTCCTTAAAGATAGGATACAAGCATAACTCAAACTTGTAACTTTAGATATTTAGACTATTATCTAAATATCTAACTAATAGTGATATTGTCTCAATGAAACAACAACTGGTGTTCAAAGCACTCGCCGACGGCACGCGCAGGAATATTCTCCGAGCGTTGCGCGCTGGTTCAAAGAGTGCGGGTGAGCTGAGTGAGGAGTTTTCAATAACTAAAGCTTCTCTGTCGCACCATTTAGCTTTGTTGCTAAATGCTGAGCTCGTGCGACGCGAGCGCCGCGGTCAACAACTCATTTACTCGCTTAATAGTTCAGTCGCCGAAGAGGTCATGGCGATCTTGTTCGATCTATTTTCTCATAAGGAGGATTCATGATCCTTACGCTCTCATCGAAGCATCGCTGGATAAGCTGGTTATTCATAGTACTAAGCGCCGTTTTTGTGGCTGCAATCTATAAGCAGCTGCCACAAGAAATCCCTAGTCATTGGAACTTCGCTGGGGAAGTTGACGATTATCAGTCCAAACCGCTTGGTGCTTGGCTGATGACACTGCTTATGATCGCGCTTTGGGCGCTCATGGAATGTCTTCACGTGCTGTCACCCAAAGGCTACAGCATAGATAGTTTTCGCACGACCATCGGCTTAATTACCAACTTGATGTTAGGCTTCCTTTTGCTTATTCAGGTTGCCCAACTGAGTGTTGCGCTCGGTGTAGAACTCGAGTTACCAACCATCATCATGGTGGGTGTCGGCGTCCTATTCATCTGTTTAGGTAATTACTTAGGTAAGCTGCGTAAGAATTTCTTTATTGGTATTCGCACGCCTTGGACATTGGCCAGTGATGAAGTTTGGTACAAAACACACCGCATGGGCAGCTACTGCTTCGTGATTATTGGCGCGGTATTGGTATCGAGGGCTTGGTGGACCATCCCGCAAAGTCTCTTTATCGCACTTATTGTAGCCCTTGCACTTGTACCCACAGTTTACTCATTCGTTATATACCGACGCCTACATCGAAATGACAACGAAGACTAAACGTCTTTATTTTTGTCCTCGTACATACGTTCATCGGCTACGTGTAAGAGTTCCTCAAGCGAACGCCCCTCAGCGGGGAATTCTGCACGGCCAACACTGGCGTGGATAGTTAACTCCCCTTTCTCGAACACAAAAGGATGCTCGCGTAGGTGGTCAACGATAGCTCTGACACTATCGGTGTTGCCAACTTCACTCGACTTGAGGGGACGTAACACGACAAACTCATCACCACCAATACGTCCGGCTTCTTTGGCGTTCACGTAAGTATTTAATATGGATGCAACATGCATCAGAAAACGGTCGCCAACAGCATGTCCGTAGTGGTCATTGATCGGCTTAAATTTGTTCAAGTCAATATAGATAACCTCTAAAGGTGTATCGTTACGCAGGGCTAACGCCTTAAAACGTTGTGTTAGGGCTCTTCGATTTAACAACCCTGTCAGTACATCTGTCCGTGCTTGCTGGTGCAACGCCCGATAACTGCGGCTCAATAACGCGATGACGGCAGCTAATACAATGACTCCGGCATAACCAAAAAAACGTAACCAGCCCATTCCCTGCACTTCTTGATTCATATGTTTAGCGCGCGCATGGACCTGCCAGGTTTCATTAAATACATCAAGTTCAGTGGTCGCGTCCGCCGTGTTTAAAATATCAGGGTTGCCGAGAAAAACCTCTTCACCGAGCTTTTCGACCGAGGCTCGGCTTAATGCGAGCTCGTAGTCCGCAGCACTTCCTTCACGAACGCGTCGCATGATTTCTGATATATCAACCAATAGCCGCACCGAGCCCCAGTAAAATCCTGAGAAAGTGAAGTGTCTGGTATAGATAGGCAAGGTCACATCCAACGCTAAACCACCATTTTCCACTAAGCGAGGCGAAGAAACCT
>NZ_DEYI01000042.1:36295-42182 GCF_002364475.1 Idiomarina sp. UBA3162 | reverse complement strand
TTGTTAAATGAGCACTGAATTAAAAACCATGGCTTTATCGGTCCCTCAGGGCGGGGGTCTTGACGGTTACATTCAGTCAGTCAACCGCATTCCAATGCTGAGCGCAGAGAAAGAAAAAGCGTTGGCAAAACGTTTGCAGGAAGATAAAGACTTAGACGCGGCGAAAGAGTTAATCATGTCGCATCTACGTTTTGTCGTGCATATCGCCCGTGGCTATTCTGGTTACGGCCTGCCGCAAGCGGATTTGATTCAAGAAGGTAACATCGGCCTGATGAAAGCGGTAAAACGCTTCAACCCAGAAGTGGGCGTGCGCCTTGTTTCATTTGCTGTGCATTGGATTAAGGCAGAGATTCACGAATATGTATTGCGTAATTGGCGAGTCGTTAAAGTAGCGACCACCAAAGCGCAGCGCAAATTGTTTTTCAATTTGCGTAAGATGAAGAAGCGCTTAGGCTGGTTCAATCAAGACGAAGTCGAAACAGTGGCGAAAGAGCTGGGTGTTTCGAGCAAAGAAGTCATGGAAATGGAAGCGCGAATGAGCGCCCATGACCAAGCGTTTGAACTGAGTTCTGACGATGACGATTCTAAAGAAGGTTCGACATACTCACCTGCGATGTATCTCGAGGATAAGCGCTCGGATCTTGCAGAAGAGATCGAAACTGAAGACTACGAAGCGCATACTCAGAAGAAGTTGTTCTCAGCGATGAGTAGCCTTGATGAGCGTAGCCAAGATATCGTTCAATCACGTTGGTTGTCCGAGAACAAATCAACATTGCACGATCTTGCTGCAAAGTATGAGGTATCGGCTGAACGAGTGCGTCAACTCGAGCAAAATGCGATGAAAAAACTTCGTGCAGCGATGTCTTAACTGACTTTGAATTATCTTGAAAGGCGCTACGAAAGTAGCGCCTTTTTCGTTTCTGCTTGCCACTTATTGTTTAGGGGGTGTTCATGGATTGTCGTTTGGGGTGTGGCGCCTGCTGCATTGCGCCTTCCATCAGTTCACCGATTCCTGGAATGCCAGAGGGAAAAAAGGCAGGTGAACGCTGCGTTCAGCTTGACGACGATAACCTGTGTCGTTTGTTTGGTGATCCACGCCGACCTCAGGTGTGCTCCGATTTTGATGCGACGCACGATGTGTGTGGTGATAACCGTGAGCAAGCGCTTATTTTATTGACTCGTCTCGAGCACGCTACTGGGAATGCTTGAATCGCTTTTAATCGTTAGTTCCGACGCAAAGACTAATTGCACGCCATCCTGATCTAACGAACCTAAGCGTCTCTTCAAAAAAGCAATTGTTTCGGGGTAGGGATGCCCGATAGCTATCGCCGTACCTTGTTGGTGAGCAATGCGGATTAATTCGTCAAATTGCTGAGTAAGGTAACGCTCACTTGTTTCGTTATCGATAAAAACATGACGGCGCGCGACAGGCACCTGATAGCGCTGGGCGATTTGTTCGGCGACAGTATACTCAGTGGTGCGGCTATCCACGAAGTACAGGTCATGATTCTTTAGTGACTCCATCACCGCTTGCATGGGTTGTGTAAGTTGTGTGAGTTGACTACCCATATGATTATTAATACCAGCCACGTAAGGAATATCATCTAATACTTGGCGGAGTTTTAGCTTGATCTCGGCATTCGACATATCAGATGTAAGTGCACCCAAGCCCAATGCGTTACCCGCTAATGCTTGCATTGGAACATGCGCCATAATTTGTTTGCCTTGATGATGCGCTTTCAGGGCAAAAGACCTTCCGTAAGGCGTAAAAGGTAATACGGCAAAAGTTACGTCACCAGGTAATTCAGCTGCCGCTAAATCTTCAGGGTGGTTGCCGATATCATCAATGATAATCGCAATTTTATCGGCAGCGACCACAGGCGTGGTCAATAAAATGCTCAGGAAAACCAGATAAAAGTAGCGGCGCATAGCAGTTAGCGGATCCATTGGGTTGGATTTTCCGGTTGACCTTTAAAGCGGATTTCGAAATACAGTGCTGGTGAATTTTGTGCGCCGCTTTGACCCATCAGTGCAATTTCCTCGTTCTGTTGTACCTCTTCACCAACATTCTTGAATATCACTTGATTGTATCCGTAGAGGCTCATATAGCCCTCACCGTGATCGATCACTATGACTAGCCCGAATCCGCGTAACCAGTCAGCAAAAACAACACGACCGTCGGCAATGCTACGGATGCTTTGCCCCTGTTCGCCATCAATGAGTACGCCTTTCCAACGGATAGGTCCCTCACGACGTTCACCGAACAAACGCTGCACTTTACCATTGGTCGGCCACCGTAAGCTCGCTTTTATAGGCTTCAATCCGATTAACTCAATGCGATCACTAAGTGCCTCTTCAATTGCTGCGATAACCTGCTCCAGTTCAGCTTGGCTACTTCGTAACTCAGCGATTTTTTCTTCCTCTGAGCGTTGTTCATTGCGTAGCTTAGCAATCGCTTGCTCTTGCTTTTCTTGTTGCTCGGTCAGTGCCGAGCGTTGTGCTGTTTGTTCAGCGCGTAGCTCGGTTTGCTGCTGATATTGTGTCTGCAGCGCTTGTTTAACCTGTTCTAATTGAGCCTGTGTTTGTTTTAAGCTATCGATGGCTGCAATACGGGCATCGTTAAGGTACTTATAATAAGTCAGTTGACGCTCTAAAGAGGATGCCTTTTGCTGGTTCAGAAGCAGTTTGAGATAGTCGTAATCGCCGTTTGCATAGGCCGCGATGACCTGATCTTTCAACGCGTTCAGTTGGTCACGGATATCGGCTTCGAGCCGCGTTTGCTCGGCTTCATTATTGCCGATCTCGCTTTCCAACTGTTGTAACCGTTGTCGCGTGTTTTGTAGTGCCTCAGCGAGCTTGGCGGTGCGTAACTCCAGTTTCTTAAGCGCTTGTTGACTTGATGTGAGCGCTTGTTTGCGTGACTCAAAAGCCTCAAGCCGAGATTCAATCTCGGCTTGAATTGCTTTAAGTTCTGCCTGTTTTTCAGCCTTTGTTTGCTCAGTCGGCTGTTGGGCAAGCGCTATAGCCGAGAACAAAGAAAAGGCGAGAAGAAGGCCCCACGCAACAGGTTTCAGCATCAATTAATCGTCCAGTTGCATGAGCGTTTTACCCGTCATTTCGTTTGGCTGTTCAAGCCCCATTAGATGCAACATGGTAGGCGCTACATCAGAGAGAATGCCATTACGTGGTGTTGCATGACGACCCACATAAATAAATGGAACAAGCTCGCTGGTGTGTGCCGTGTGGGCTTGACCAGTGCTAGGGTCGCTCATCTGTTCAGCGTTACCGTGATCAGCGGTAATAAGACATTCGCCACCGACTTTTTGTAACGCTTCAACCACGCGTCCCACAGATCGGTCAACAGCTTCACAGGCCTTCACTGCTGCATCAAAGTTACCCGTATGACCGACCATATCACCATTGGGGTAGTTACAAATAATGACGTCGTACTGTTGTCCATCAACGGCCTCAACGATCGCATCAGTGAGCTGTTCTGAACTCATTTCAGGTTGCAGGTCGTAGGTTTTTACTTTAGGTGACGGAATGAGTTTGCGCTGTTCGCCATCAAACTCTTCTTCGCGTCCTCCGCTAAAGAAGAATGTAACATGCGCGTACTTTTCAGTTTCAGAAATGCGCAGTTGCGTTTTATTGTGCTTTGCCAACCACTCGCCTAAAACATTATCGAGTCTTACAGGTGGAAAGGCGCAGGGGGTATCAAATTCATCCGCATACTGAGTCAGCATGACAAAACCACTGAGTTGTTTGCGAATGCCACGCTCAAACGTATCAAGTTCATTATCAATAAACGCACGTGTCATTTCGCGCGCCCGATCAGCGCGGAAATTCATAAAGAACACCGCATCACCGTCCTCTATCGCGGCCGGCTCTCCAATGACCACTGGGCTGACAAACTCATCGGACTCGCCACGTTCATAAGCGTCGGCGAGGGCATTCAGCGCATTATTGGCATGCTGTTCAGCACGTCCATGATAAACTGCGTTAAACGCACCTTCGATGCGCTCCCAGCGATTATCGCGATCCATCGCGTAAAAGCGACCCGACAATGAGGCAAAACGGCCCACACCCAAGCGCTCAAACAATGCTTCAAACTTCTCAATGGAAGGACGCGCTGACTTAGGCGGTGTATCACGACCGTCGAGGAAGCCATGAACATATATCTGTTGAGCACCTTTCTTATGGGCCAACTCAACCATCGCCATGAGGTGCTCCTCATGACTGTGAACGCCCCCAGCGGAAAGTAGGCCCATGATATGAACCGCACGGTTCTTAGTAATCGCCTGCTCAACGTTTTCAGTTAACACAGGATTATCGAAAAACTCGCCAGTTTTTATGCTTTGCGAAATGCGCGTGAAGTCTTGGTAAACAACGCGACCTGCTCCCAAATTAACGTGGCCTACTTCTGAATTGCCCATTTGGCCATCTGGCAAACCAACAGCGCCACCTGAGCCGTCGACTAAACAGTGAGGGTAGTCGTTCCACAACCGATCCATCACTGGCGTAGTTGCCGCAGTTATCGCGTTGTCTGGAGCTGAATCACGGTATCCCCAACCATCTAAGATCATCAAAACCAAAGGTTTTTTATCATATGCCATATCGACTACCTATGCGCTTGAAAGCAAAAATCAATTTTGTCCAGTTTACTGGATTTCTGACTATTTCGCATCCACTCGATTTGCTATTGGTAGTTAGGGCTTCAGAGGGTATACTTTCACCCTCTAAAAGGACATACCCTCCATCTGTGAGGGGTCACCATTAACCGAATAAATAAACGAGTTAGCATGCAACAACTAATGACATTTGTAGCGAATAATCCATTCATGAGCGGACTATGGATTGTTCTTTTGCTCGCGTTAATCATTATGACTATTCGCTCTACGATGCAAGGTATCAAGCAGTTACAGGCGCAACAAGCGATCATCTGGACTAACCGTGAAAACGGTGTGTTTGTTGATATTCGCTCGACTGACGAATACCGCAAGGGGCATGTGAGTGGTGCGGTATCGTTGCCACAACAGCAGATCAAAGACAAAAAAGTGCATGCTATTGAAAAGTTTAAGGATGCCCCCATTGTATTGGTATGCAACACTGGACATACTGCGATCTCGGTCGCTAAAAGTTTACAAGAACAAGGCTTTAACCAAGTCGCTGTCCTAGCAGGTGGCATGAATGCTTGGCGCAATGATAAGTTACCCATTGCAACAGGAAAGTAGTTTTTAATTAAAAATTTAGCTAAAGTCGGTAACCGACAATTTAGTTTAGTGAATAACCAACGTTTTAATAGGAAGTATCATCATGGCTGACGAACAGCAAGCAAATGGCGCAACTGCAGAAAATCAACAACAACAACCGCAGTTTGCTATCCAACGCGTTTACACTAAAGACGTTTCTTTTGAAGCGCCTAACTCGCCTTCAGTATTCCGTAAAGAGTGGAAGCCAGATCTTAAACTCGATATGAACGTTAAGCATGAAAAGCTTGAAGATAACGTTTACGAAGTTGTACTGACTTTAACTGCAACTAACAAAGTAGGCGAAGAAGTCGCATTTCTTTGTGAAGTTCATCAAGCCGGTATCTTCACAATCGGTGACGAGGTTCAAGAAGGTCAGTTAGCGCACACATTAGGTTCGTTCTGTCCGAACATTTTGTTCCCATATGCACGTGAGTGTGTAGCAAGTTTGGTTAACCGTGCGACTTTCCCACAGCTGAACTTGGCGCCTGTAAACTTTGACGCAATCTTCGCGCAACACGTTCAGCAACAGCAAGCGCAACAACAGCAAGCTGACGCGTAAGGACTGGTTGCTTAATATGAAGCAAGCAGAAGTTGCGATTCTAGGGGCGGGGTCTTATGGCACCGCCCTTGCTATTTGT
>NZ_DEYI01000042.1:0-35992 GCF_002364475.1 Idiomarina sp. UBA3162 | reverse complement strand
GGGGCGGGGTCTTATGGCACCGCCCTTGCTATTTGTTTCGCCCGAAAAGGTGTTAAAACGCTTCTTTGGGGGCGCGATCAAGTACAAGTTGCGGCGATGCGAGAGCACCGTGAAAACGCTCATTACCTACCGGGTTGCAAGTTTCCAGAGAGTTTAGCAGTAACGGCTGACATCAACGAGGCGGTCGACGGTGTAAAAAATGTGGTCGTGGTTGTTCCAAGTCACGCGTTTGCCGATATCTTAAAAACCATACAGCCAATGTTAGAACCCCATGCGCGTGTCGCGTGGGCAACCAAGGGTTTAGAGCCAGAGAGCGGCCGTTTACTCTACGAGGTGGCTGAAGAAGCGCTTGGTCAAACGCACGCGTTAGCGGTTTTGTCAGGGCCGACTTTTGCGATTGAAATGGCTAAGGGTTTGCCGACCGCGATCTCGATGTCATCAACTGACCAAGACTTTGTCGATGAACTCTCGGAAATGCTACATTGCGAGCGATCGTTCCGAGTCTACACTAATGATGATTTCATCGGCGTACAACTCGGTGGTGCAGTAAAAAACGTGATCGCGATAGGTGCCGGTATGGCGGATGGCATTGGTTTTGGCGCCAACGCACGCACTGCGCTTATTACTCGTGGGTTGGCGGAGTTAACCCGATTAGGTCTGAAGCTGGGTGCCAAAAGCGAGACGTTTACCGGGATGGCAGGTCTAGGTGACTTGATTCTCACGTGTACGGATAATCAGTCACGTAATCGTCGATTTGGTTTAGCGCTGGGTCAGGGCAAGTCTGTCGATGAGGCTTTGACGTCTATCGGACAGGCGGTCGAGGGCTATCGTAATACGCGAGAAGTTGTCTCTTTGGCGCATCGTGAAAACTGCGAAATGCCCATCTGCGAGCAGATTTATAAAGTGCTTTATGAGGGTAAGGCACCAGAGGAAGCAGCTATCGCGTTATTAAGTCGAGCTAAGAAAAACGAATGATGACGGCACTGGCTGCTATGAAGCAGCCAGTAGTTGTTGTTCGACAAGTTGCCATTGTTGATCAAAGTGTTCTGTCGGTAGGCGCTTGAAGTCTGAGCGCACAAACTGGCTGATTTTTCCATCAGCGAATGACAGCAACAAGTTAGCTAATACGCCTTCTTCGACAGCGAACCGTTTTTGCTCTCTCAGTGCTTTTTCACGTAACACCTGTTTAAGTTGTGACTCAATGCGGTTGAACAAATCTTCTATTCGATGACGTAGTCGATCATGTTCGCCCATAAGAGCATCACCTGAAATGACACGAGTAATACCAGGGTTTCTTTCAGCGAAAGTAAGCACTAACTTAAGTATGGTCTGGCAGCGGGTTAGCGTGTCCTTTTCCTCGTTCATAATTAAGTTAATACGGCTCAACAGCGTATCTTCGACGAACTCTATAAGTCCCTCGAACATGCGCGCCTTCGATGGAAAATGACGATACAGCGCTGCTTCAGATACGCCCAAGTTAGCCGCCAACTTAGCTGTTGTAATACGCTGTCCAGGACTGGTTTCCAACATCGCGGCAAGGGCTTGTAGAATTTCTTCACGACGGTTTCTTTTTTGTTGTGTCATCGCGTTATCCAATTAATTATTGCTTACCAGAATGGCCAAATCCGCCTTCGCCACGATCGCTCGTGGCAAATTCATCGACAACCTTAAGTTGTGCTTGAACGACGGGTACGACAACGAGCTGTGCAATGCGATCGCCCGGCTCAATGAGATAATCCTTATCACTACGGTTCCATACTGAAACCTTTAATTCGCCTTGATAGTCAGAGTCAATGAGACCGACCAGGTTGCCGAGCACGATACCGTGTTTATGACCTAAACCTGATCGTGGTAATAAGGTAGCCGCATAGCCGGGGTCGCCGATATACATCGCGATACCCGTACCAATTAATTCGGTTTGTCCCGCGGCAATATTCATTGGCGCATCGATACATGCCCGAAGATCCATACCTGCTGAGCCGGCTGTGGCATATTCAGGAAGCGGAATATCGGTACCAATTTTGGAATTCAGTATTTTAACTTCTACCGAGGTCATAGTGATTCGGTTCCTCAATTATTTACGAAAATTCTTATGGAAGTGGCTCGCAATATAGCGCGTTAGTTGGTGGGCGAGCGACGCTTTAGTTTGTTGTTCAAACACCACTCGGTCGTCAGTACTAAGTACCACAACAGCGTTATCATCACTATTAAAGCCAATGTCCTTATTACTCACATCGTTCGCGATGATGAGCGCCAAATTTTTACGCTTTAGTTTATCCATCGCATAGGTTTCTACATCCCGTGTTTCTGCGGCGAAACCGACACACATTGGCGCCGTTGCTTGTTCTGCGATGGTTTTCAGAATATCGGGGTTTTCGACAAGTTCCAGTGTAGGTGCACCCGTCTGGGCGGATTTTTTCATCTTGTGTTCGGCAACATTAACCACCCGATAATCCGCTACTGCAGCACAGCCAATAAAAATATCACATGGCTGAGCAAGTGCAGCATCCAACATGTCGCGTGCCGATTCCACATTGATACGGTTAACGCCAGACGGTGTTGGCAGGTCGACAGGCCCAGCAATGAGTGTCACATTGGCGCCGTACTTGGCCGCTGCTTGCGCCAACGCAAACCCCATTTTGCCGGAGCTGTGGTTACTGATGTATCGCACCGGATCAATGGCTTCCCGTGTCGGTCCTGCTGTGATGGTAAGGTGAACACCTGTGAGCGGCTGATCCGCCTTGTCTTGCAACTGCTCAATAATAAATTCTTTGATTTGGTGTGGCTCACTCATGCGGCCGGCGCCCACGTCACCACATGCTTGCGATCCGGATTCAGGTCCAACCGCACGCACACCGCGCGCAATCAGTTGTTTCATGTTGGCTTGTACCGCGGGATGTTGCCACATCTGCTGATTCATCGCGGGGGCTACTAGTACCGGCGCTGAAGTCGCCAAACACACTGTGCTTAGTAAATCGTCGGCAAAGCCGTGAGCTAGCCGAGCCAAGGCATTAGCACTGGCAGGGGCAATCATGACAATATCGGCCCACTTAGCGAGTTCAATGTGACCCATGCCGGCCTCTGCCTGCGTGTCGAGTAACTCACTATGCACTTCCTCACCCGATACCGCCTGTAACGTCATAGGCGTAACAAAGGCCGTTCCCCCATGGGTTAACACCACTCGCACCTGTGCACCATCATCCTTAAGGCGACGTATCAATTCAGGGATCTTATAGGCGGCGATGCCACCGGTGATACCCAGTAAAATATGTTGACCAGCAAGTGCGCTCATGATGATTCACCAACGTCCGTATGTTAAGACACGTAAAGATAACATGAGCTACGGCAAGGCGGTAGTCTGTGTGGCTACACTCTGGCATTTTAGCGGAGCCTAGCAAATGAGTGTAAAGTTGTGGCCTGAGTCTGAACGCCCGCGGGAAAAACTTCAGCAATTGGGGGCAAGTGCGTTATCCGATGCGGAATTATTGGCAATCTTAATAGGTAGCGGGTGTCGCGGTCTGGATGTGGTCACCTTTGCTCGACAGTTGTTGGTACAATTCAATGGCATCGGACCATTGCTGACATCATCGAATGACCAGTTAATGGCAGTAAAAGGACTCGGTCCCGCGCGTATTAACCAACTTCAAGTGGTGCTGGAGTTATCTAAACGTTACTTAGCGTGGCAACTTTCACGGCGCGATGGGTTTACTGAACCATCGATGGTGAAAGAGTACTTGTCGACTCAGTTGCGGCATCAACGTCGCGAGGTGTTTGCGTTATTGTTACTCGATAGTCAACATCGCCTGCTACGTTATGAAGAATTGTTTTACGGTACCATCAATGCGGCCCCGGTCTATCCGCGTGAGGTACTCAAATTAGTTATGCAACACAACGCCGCCGCGGTTATCCTCGCGCATAATCATCCCTCGGGTGTTGCCGAGCCTAGCCAGGCCGATAAGAGGGTGACAGAGCGGTTACAAAAAGCGCTTTCACTGATTGATGTTGCATTGCTGGATCATTTCGTGATCGGCAGCGGCGATCCGGTTTCGTTTGCCGAAAGAGGGCTTATTTAATAATCACTGGAGATCTAGTGCAAGATAGCGTAAAATTGCGCCCGAACGATCACAGAGATCAAAAAACCGCCGTTTTAGCTTGATTAGCGGGCCTGTTTGCTGTATAAAATGCGCCCTCGGATTTCTAGGCAAGGTCAAATTGGGCGACAGGCGAGCTTGCAGCAATTTTGGAGTAGAGACATGTCACAAGTATGCCAAGTTACAGGTAAGCGTCCGGTAGTCGGTAACAACCGCTCGCACGCACGCAATGCGACTAAGCGTCGCTTTTTACCAAACTTACAAACTCACCGCTTCTGGGTTGAGAGCGAGAAGCGTTGGGTGAAATTACGCATTTCTACTAAAGGTATGCGTATCATCGATAAAAATGGTATCGACTCGGTATTAGCGGATCTCCGCGGCCGTGGTATCAAGGTGTAAGGAACAGATATTATGCGCGATAAGATTCGTTTGGTGTCGTCTGCTGGTACAGGTTATTTCTATACTACAGACAAAAATAAACGCACCATGCCAGAGAAAATGGAGATCAAAAAGTTCGATCCAGTGGTTCGTAAACACGTGATCTTTAAAGAAGCGAAAATCAAGTAATTTGACTTCGTTTCGCAAAAAACCGGCTCTTAAGCCGGTTTTTTTATATCTGAAATTCATCCTTACAAGGGTTGCTGGTGGCCTAGCGAGGGGGATCGATGATACCGGAAATGCTCGCGTTTAATCGGAACCAACCCGTTAAGCTAAAGCGATCACGTTGGCTCGGAAGTACTTCGTGAACAAACTGATCACTTAAGAAAACCACAAGTGTACCGCGCTTGGGCAAGACTTTTTCCAGTACCTCACCTCGTTTTCCATAGATCACCAACTCGCCACCATCTGATTCGTTCCATTCTGGGTTGAGATAGAGCACTGTCGTAAGCTTACGGTTGCTTTTACCTTTAAAAGCGTCGAGGTGTTTCTTATAAAAAGCACCTTTAGGATAATGCGCCAGGTGACACTCGTAATCGAATAGCCCCATAAAAAGTGAGCGATTTACGGCGAGCCGCAATTGTTCCATAACACCGAGAAAAGGCGCGCCATAGGCGCTATTATCGTCTAACCAGATAATCCTATCGTTACGTACCATCGTATTAATGGCGTGACTTTGGGCTCGTCCGATAGCCGCGGTTTGCCAATGTGGAGAAGCAATTTGGTTGGCCTCTTGATATAGTGGATCTGAGACCGCATGAGGCAAAAAACTCGGAATGATCGCGTAACCGCGGTCAACTAAATCGTCGAGTATCGCGTCAATGTGATGAGGTATTTTTTCCATAGCCATGTTTAAATAATATGAGCGGCGAGAATATAAAGTATTATTGTGATATCAACAATTGTTTTATCAAAGATAGCGTATGGATATAAATGAGAAACGTCGGTTCTTTGGACTCACGTTAAAGAAAAGCACTTGGAACAATATTATTGTGTATGTCGTGCTACTCATTGTGGCGACGTTTTGGTTTGTGTTTCCTAATCCGAACACTGAAACGAGTTCCGGGCCCACTCAACGTCTAATGAGTGATGCCGATCAACTGACGGGCATAGAGTTCGATGGTTCCATTTATCGCATTGATGACCAGCAGTGGCGTTGCGAAGGTAATTGTAAAGCGTCACCTGACCAGGTTCAGAGTTTAGTCAGCAAGTGGAAAAACCTAGCAATTTCATCTACAACTCAGCGTCCTCAAGGTGAAGCAAAGCAAGTGATTTTGTTATTTGGTAACGACAATTACGCGGAGGTCGAGCTATACAGTCAACCGACGCTGATCCTAAGGTTGCCACAACAAGACCAATTATTTTTGGTTGAGAACGCCACCCAAGCATCATTAACCCCTCATCATTAACGGAGCCAAGCTGTGCCAGAGTTACCTGAAGTTGAAGTCAGCCGGATGGGCATAGCCCCACACATCGAAGGCCATAAAATAACACGTGTTAACGTATATGATGCGCGGCTGCGTTGGCCTGTACCCGAACAAGTGCACCAGGTAGAGGGGGGCGACTTGATTCGAGTGAAGCGTAGGGCAAAGTACTTATTATTGGAAACCGAGCAGGGCGTCTTAATCCTACACTTGGGGATGTCTGGCAAGTTGCGCGTGGTTCCCATCGATACCCCGCGTGTTAAGCATGACCATATACAAATTGAATTTTCTTCGGGTCAGTGCCTACGACTTAACGATCCTCGCCGGTTTGGCGCGTTGCTGTTTACCGAGGAGAACGTTGATGAGCATAAACTATTGGCGATGCTCGGCCCAGAGCCATTAACCGAGCATTTTAATGCCGATTACCTGTTTGAACGTTCGCGCGATAAGAAACAGCCGATAAAAACCTTCATTATGGACAACCATCAGGTCGTCGGTGTCGGAAATATCTACGCCAACGAAGCGTTATTTAAAGCCGGTATTCATCCTAAACGCGCCGCCGGTGCGATTAGTAAAGCGCGCTATGAGCGGTTAGTTATGCATATAAAAGAAACGCTCGCTGAAGCGATAAAACAGGGCGGTACTACGTTACGCGATTTTACTCGTGCTGATGGCTCCCCTGGTTATTTTGCACAAAAGCTACAAGTCTATGGCCGTGGCGGCAAGATGTGCATGCGCTGTAAAAAGCCACTGCGTGAAATCCGGTTAGGTCAACGCAGCACGGTGTATTGCACACAATGCCAACGCTAATTAGCTATTGAGAAAACGAGTCAGTTGTTGAACAAATAACTCAGGTTCGGTAATAAAGGGGGCATGAGCGCTTTCGTTAAAAATACAACACGACGACTGTGTGGCTAATTGATTGGTCGCCTGAGCAGCACTAATCGGCACTAAACCATCAAGGCGACCATACATACGTAATAGTGGCGCTTTAATCGTTTGAAGCGTTTCTCTAAGGTCGGTCTGTTCGAGCAGGGTCAGGCCAGTTGATAGTGCTTGTTCGGACGCAAGAGGTGATTGAAACAACCAGTGCTTAAGCTGCTTAACTTGTTGTTTGGCGTCTTTGCTTCCCATCGCTTGTAAGGCGAGAAAGCGCTCGACCGTTTTACGAAAATCATTATGTAAGTCGTTCTCTAATTGCTTCATCAAGCGCGGTTTAATCCCCGGCCAGTCACTTTGTTCTAAAAAGTAGGGCGACGAAGCAACGGTAACCAACTTATTCACACGGTGTGGGTAATTTGCAGCGATGGCCGTAGCTATTAATCCTCCCATCGACCAACCCATGATGTGAAAGTGTTCCGGTAAATGAGTAAGGAGTGTTTCTGCAATTGCATCAACTGACTGCGGGAGAGGTTCATCATGGCTGTCTCCAAACCCAGGAATATCGATTAGCCACAATTTAAATGTTTTACTAAGTGGTTCCTTAATTGTACTCCAAACATGACGGTTCATCCCCCAGCCATGGAGTACAACTAAATCTTCACCTTGCCCTAGTTGGTCTATCGCAATACTCACTATGTTTCTCTTTTTACCGACTGAATAAACAAAAATGCTACCTTGGCTAACTCATCTCGCTATCATACTGCAATTCAATGATTGTGTCTTTTGTCAGCAATCCACGCGCGCCTTAACGGGGATCTGTGACATGTGTAGCTTACAGTTGCCACGGATGTTTCCACGCTCATATCGACATGTGCTGATAAGTAATGCGCCTTCATTCGCCAAAGATATGTTGATTCGGCAGCGCCTCTGCATCAGTGTCTGGCGTTACCGACGGACGATACGCTGGTTACTTAATCGCTACAAAGAGGGTGGAAATAGCCACTGGACGCGTATATTGGCGTTGCAGCTAAGTGCACAAGCACTACTCGTGTACCGTTACCATAACCAGCCGTTCCCCGATTATTTAGTAGCCATGCCTTGCTTTGAATCAGACTGGCGCGCACGCGGCTTTCACCCGGCAGGGCTTATTACTCATGAGTGTGGACGACTACTGAACATTAAGGTGGTAAAGCGCGGTTTATATTGGATAAAACACGTGGAGAAGCAAAAGCGCGCGGGTCGTCAACAACGTTGGTATAGCCGAATGGAGGCGATGAGAGCGGCCCGTTCGCTATCGCGTCATTCGATTGCTGTCATTGATGATATCTGTACCACAGGCGCAAGTCTGTGCGCTGCAAGCGAGGCGCTGTATACCGTGGGCGCGTCTTCTGTTGATGTTTGGAGCTTAGCATACAACCCTCGCCAGTCGCCGACAGACACTAGTCTTTTAACTGTGTCTGCGTTAGAATAAAACCTAGTAAATTACTCAAGTATAGGGACGGTGAAATTATGATCCGCATTTCGGAATCTGCGCAAAAGCACTTCTGTAAGTTGTTAGCTGATCAGCCCGAAGGCACCAACATTCGTGTGTTTGTTGTCAATCCAGGTATGCCGAATGCTGAGTGCGGTGTATCTTACTGCCCACCCGATTCAGTTGAACCTGATGACGAGCGTCTGCCATTTAATGGTTTCGATGCTGTCGTCGATTCAGGCAGCGCGCCATTTTTAGAAGACGCAGTCATTGACTTTGAAGAGCAAGAGTTAGGTTCGCAATTGACACTAAAAGCGCCTAACGCTAAAGCTCGTAAAGTTGCTGATGATGCGCCATTAATTGATCGCGTTGAATACGTTATTCAAGCGGAGATTAATCCGCAGCTTGCCAATCATGGCGGTCATGTGTTGGTAACAGAGATTACTGAAGATGGCAAAGCGGTTCTACAATTTGGTGGTGGCTGTAATGGCTGCAGCATGATCGATGTGACGGTTAAAAATGGTATCGAGAAAGAATTGATTGAACGTTTCCCAAACGAAATCACCGGCGTCAAAGATGTAACTGAACATGAGCGTGGAGAACACTCTTACTACTAGCTCTGTTTAACTATACAACTTTAAAAAAGCTTTACAAAATTTGTTAATTAGATGTGATCCCTCGCATTTATATGCTTCGTAGTGATATTTGCCCTAATCATTACGAGGAATTTACAATGCGAGGAATCACAAAGTTCAGTTTACTACTTTTACCGACGCTTGTCTTGTCGGGTTGCTGGTTAGATGATGACGACAACGATGATGAGGTTGTTGTTGAACCGACACCAGAGAGTAGTTTCGTGCGTGTGCACCATACAGCATCAGACGCCCCTAACGTCAACGTGCTAGCGGGTGACACGGCGCTGTTAGAAGATGTACCTTATCAGGCTAGCTCTAGCATTCTAGAAGTTGATGCTGGAGAGTATTCAATTACAGTCGAAGGTATCCTACCAGACGAATCCACCGCAGCGGTTATTGGTCCCGCTGATCTGACGTTCAATGCAGATACCCGTTATGAAGTATTTGCCGTGGGCAATGTCGGTGATGAGAGCATAGAGCCATTAGTCATTAGTAACCCAGTATCGGACGTTGCGAGCGGTAATAGTCGTATTCAAGTGGTACATGCTGCTTACAATGCGCCAGGTGTCGATGTGTATTTAACAGCGCCTGACGCAGCACTCGCAGATGCATCGCCTGCTGCAACACTGGAATTTAGCGATGACTCTGGTCAAGTTTCAGTGGAAGCGGGTGACTATCGTGTTCGTCTAACCCCAGTAGGTGAAACAACCGTAGTTTATGACTCAGGTACTATTGCGCTCCCAGATGGTAGCGACTATATCGTTGCCGCAACAGATAACACAGCAACAGGCGATTCACCTGTGACGCTGCAGATTGCGACGGGTGACGGTACAGTGTTAGTTCCTGATGCAAACGCTGGATCTGATGTACGTGTTATTCATGCCGCAGCGGACGCACCGAATGTTGATGTCACGCTGAATAACGCAGCCGAACCGCAAATCACGGATCTTGCGTTTCAATCAGCCACTGACTATATCAATGTCGCAGAGGGTGACTATTTGGTCGATGTCGCTGCTACTGGTGGCACACCGCAAGTGTTAGATGATGTCGCGTTCACGCTAGAAGCGACGATGAGTTATAGCATTTATGCTGTCGGTGCCTTAGGTGATGACTCATTAGCTCTTCAGGCATTGACTGAGCAACGTCGCAGTATTGCAACTGCCGCGCAACTTCAAGTCGTGCACGCGTCTCCTTCAGCAGGTAACGTAGATATCTATTTGACCGCAGGTGAAGATATCAGCGATGCCGATCCGGTCGTTGCCGATGTACCTTTTGATGTTGAAGGCTTGGTATCAACAGGTAGCTTACAAGTCACTCCAGGTGAATATTACGCGACTGTCACTGCGGCGGGCACTAAGACCGCAGCAATCGGTCCTGTATTATTCAATCTAGAAGGTGGCGGTATCTATACAGTTATCGCAGTCGATGCTGACGGCGGCGGCACACCTCCACAAGTCATTTTACTGGACGACTTGGCGACGCCTGCGCAGTAACCAAATCGCTTGGTAAACTGCACGCATAATGAGAAAGCCACTCAGAGCCAACCACAAACCATGGTTCTCGAGTGGCTTACTTAACCACCAAAGCGGGATAAAGCCTGTTATAGCGGCAAGTAACATGGTATCTCGCATGGCTTTTGACCACGATAAACCAATAAATACACCATCTAACCAATAGCTCCAGTGAGCAAGTAACGGCAGTGCGACCACCCACGGTAAATAGTGCATTGCAGTATCCACTACCGCTGATAAGTCAGTAATTAGGCCGATAATTTGCTGTCCTAACAACCAAAATACCAGTGAATAACCGACTGCGAACAGGCTTGACCACAACAGTGTGATCCTGCACCAGTAGCTTACTTGATGGGGGCGATTTCTTCCTTTGGCTTCACCGGCTAAGGCCTCTACCGCATAAGCGATGCCATCAAGTCCAAGTGATATCAGCATTAAGAACTGCATTAAAACCGCGTTGGCGGCCACTATTGTCGTGCCGTATCGTGCGGCGTAGCCAGTCATCATCGCCATGCAGAGTTGCAGTGTCAGGCTGCGAACAAAAATATTGCCGTTAGCCTGTAAGAACAAGCGTAGTTTTCCGGCAACAATGCGTGCCTTGCTCAATTGCCAACCCAATGTGTGACGACACCAATAGAAGCCGACGATAGCTGTTGTCCATTCAGCACAGAGTGACGCGTAGGCTGCTCCTCTAACGTTCATGTTCAACCCGATGATGAGTACCAGATCAAGCACAACGTTGACGAAGTTAGTAATAATCACTAACCACATCGCTTTTCGACTATCTTGGCGACCGAGTAAAACACCGAGGCAGATCAGTGTCGTGAGTGCCGCTGGCGCGGACCACAGTCGAATTTGAATATAATCACTCGCGTAAGCGAGTAATTGTGGTTCGGGCGCAACCAGCCACAGTGATACTGATGTGATGAAGGGACTCAAGGCAATGATCGCAAGTCCAAGTAATATAGCCGTGAGAATTCCGTGAGTAAAAAGTTGATGCTGCTCAGCGGCATCATCGGCTCCAAAGGCTTGAGCAATAGCGCCGGTCGTCGCCATACGTAGAAATACAGCAAGCAGATAGATAAAGCTCACCACCATGGCGCCGATAGCAACCGATGATAAGTATACACTATCGGGTAAATGTCCGATGATAGCCGTATCAACTAAGCCTAGAAGTGGCGCGGCGATGTTCGATATCATCATGGGTAAAGCAATCGCAAATACTCGACGATGATCACCGCGTGCGAAGCCCAACAACGTTTGCATTAAGCGAATTCCAACTAATTCATGTAGACTGGTAATAATGTAACATTCACCAGCCACTTTCTGGATAGTTTGATGAAATTATTAAAACTTTTTCTAACCATGACTGCGTTAACTAGCCTCCTTGCATGTGCACAAACGGCAAACGAGGAGTATCCCGGTGTGCATGTGCTTCAGTATCATCACGTCTCTGAGAAGACGCCCGCAGTCACATCGATTAGTCCTGACCAGTTTGAGCAGCACCTTCGTTATTTGAAAGAGCATGATTTTAATGTCGTCGCTATCGAGCAGGCTGCAGAGTGGGTCGATGCAGGCGCAAATATTCCGCGTAAAACGGTGGTGATAACCTTCGATGACGGATATGACAACGTGTTTGAAAATGCCCATCCGACACTTAAAGAATATGGATTTCCGTATGCTGTTTTCGTCAATCCTGATTTACTAGAAGCCCACCCGTCTGCCTATATGAGTTGGCAACAGTTGAAAACCATCGACGCTGGAGGCGCGACTATTGTGAATCACGGGCAGACTCATGCTCATTTAATTCGTCGCAAAGACGAAGAAACAGAGGCGCAGTGGCAGGCTCGAATGAAGCAGGATATCGTTTCGGCACAGCACGCGATTGATGCACAGTTAGGCGAACAGCCTAAATACTTTGCCTACCCTTATGGCGAATATTCGCCGGCACTTGAGAAGCTATTGAAGGAATGGGGTTTTAAAGGGTTTGCTCAGCATTCAGGGGCTTGGAGTCAATGGAGCCCGACTACAGCGATCCCACGGTTTCCTGCATCAGGTCGCTACGCTAATTTAGAGACGTTGTCGGTCAAATTGAATAGCCTACCTATGGCTGTAAGCCATTATACGCCTGCCGATCCTTTAGTTTCTCATTCCGAAACGCGTCCAACTGTGACGGTTGAGCTGAGTAAAACCGAGGGAATGAACACCAACGCACTACGCTGTTTCGCAGGAACTGATGTGCTCGAACCAAACTGGGACGCGGAATTGCAATTTAGTGTGACACCAAAGAACGACATCCCGATTGGACGCTCTCGAATTAATTGCACAGCCCCGAGTACCAGTGGTGGTTATCATTGGTTTTCTGTCGCGCTCATTCGTCCCGATAGTGAAGGTAGCTGGCCCGACTAACCTGCTAATATAGCAAAATCACGTACAAGCTGTTCCATATCAACCGTTGGAATAGCACCCGGCTCGTGAGTCGCATTAAAGATCGCGAGCCGCTTTCCATCGGGGTTAACCAATATAATAGCGGCGCTATGATTGACGAGATAGTTTTCTTCGCCTTCTTCAGGAACTGAGTACATCAAGCCCAAGTCGCGTACAAAGGGAAACAATTGAGGGTGTTCTGCACGAACGCCAATGAATTGTTCGCCAAAGTAACCTGTGTACTCTTTCAGTCGATCGAGTGAGTCGCGCTGAGGATCGACTGAAATCATCCATACTTTAACCGGTTTCTCAGCCTGTTTTTGTAGTTGCGGCAAGATAGTTTTTAGCGATGATAGTGTCGTTGGGCAAATGTCGGGACAATAAGTATACCCAGTAAAAAGTAAAGTCCATTGTCCCTTGAGTGCCTCACTATCAATTTTAGTTGTTGCTGCCGTAGACTCGAGTTCAAACGGCGCAAGCGCTCGCGGTGGTTGATATACCAACGCCTCCGGCTGCTCTTGCGGCATATTCATAAAGGCAAATACGCCGGCTACCGCTGCGAGTAATCCACCTATAATAATCAACCAGCGTGAATTCATCGTTAATCCTTATAAATAATGGTCGAATAGCAAGATCACAAACATCAGCATGAGATGCCAGATGGAGAAGGTAAACATGCTGTAAGCTGTATTCTTTTCAGGAGCATACTTGAGCTTCCACGCATAGCCCAAAAACACCAAGTTTAGCGCAGTCGATCCAATCAGATAGAGCACTCCCGACATACCGACTAAATAGGGCAGCAGGCAAACAACAGTCAATAAGATGGTATAGAGGAAAATACAGGTTTTGGTGAACTCAATACCATGCGTGACGGGTAGCATGGGGACTTTAGCGCGTGCGTAATCTTTCTCACGGTGCACGGCGAGTGCCCAAAAATGAGGGGGCGTCCAAGTAAACACGATCATGACTAAAAGAATCGCAAAACCGTGAATCTCATTGGTCATCGCGGTCCAACCCAACAGTGGTGGCGCGGCGCCTGCCAAACCGCCAATTACAATATTTTGTGGCGTGGCGCGCTTCAAGAACATGGTGTAAACCACTGCGTAGCCCACCATGCTAGCAAACGTTAACCAAGCGGTTAACGGGTTGACCCACGCGTACAACATGACAAATCCAACCAAGCCCAATACCGCAGCAAAGGTCAATACGCGAGTGGGTGAGAGACTGCCTTGTGGTAGCGGACGACGTAAAGTTCTGGCCATCTTAGCGTCAATATGGCGGTCGACTAAGTGATTAATCGCTGCTGCAGCTGCTGACATCAGACCAATCCCCGCGAGCGCTGGTATTAGGGTCCAAACAGGCAATGCGCCTTGTGTCGATAAGCACATGCCGACCACAGCGGTCAGGAGTAGCATGGCCACCACACGTGGCTTAGTGAGTTCCAGATATTCTCGCCATTTGATGGTGTGGTGTTCGAGCTTTTTATGACTTGTTATTGTTTGCATAAACACCTCTTACGCTTTGCGTGAAAGATTATAATTAAGTGCAACGAGTGATAGCAGTAAAAGTGCACCTACCGCGTTATGAGCAACCGCCACCGGCAAGGGCAGGCTATAAATCACATTGCTTAAGCCTAGACAAAGTTGGATGATGAGCAACAAAGCGACCCAACTTAATGAGCGACGGAAAAAGCCAGATTGCGCTTTGCGCCAACATTTAAACAGCAGCCAAGCTAATACCAGTGTAGTAAAGATTGCGCCGAAACGATGCATGATGTGCATCGTCATTCGATCGTCGTAATCATGCGCGCCAAATTGATAACTCGTTGCCTCGGGTATACTAAACGCGCCAGTAAAATCGAGTTGAGCCGCCCAATCGCCCTCACAAAATGGCAGTTCGGTACACGCGACCGCCGCATAGTTAGCGGCTACCCAGCCACCTAATGCAATTTGACCAATGACAACCAGTAGCGCAAATAATGCCAAACCACGATACTTCCGCAGTTCTGGATCGCCTCCCCCGAGTCGATAAGGCTCTAAGCGCAGTGACAGCAAAAATAGTAGTGAGAGCACGCTAAAGCCGCCGAGTAAGTGACCCATGACGATGAGCGGCTGAAGATTCATAGTAACGGTTAACATGCCCAGTGTGGCTTGGAAGATGACTAATAGTAATATAAACAAGGGTAATTTCTTTGGCGCTGGCTTTGACTCAAAAGTAGAACGCTTTTTAACTAACGACCCAATCGCAATAAACAGGATTAAAACACCCAAAGCACCGGCAAAATAGCGGTGAATCATTTCATTCCAAGCTTTATGATGCTCAAGCGGCGAATCTGGAAAACGCATTTGTGCTTCGGCGACGTGATGTTCTTGAGTAGGAACACTCATAAAGCCATAGCATCCTGGCCAGTCGGGACAGCCTAAACCTGCTTCTGTAAGCCGCGTAAAAGCACCCAAAACAATGACACAAAATGCCAAAATTAAACTGATTTTAACAAGCATGCGCATGAGCTTATCCTACCCAATCCGAGAAAGTTTTAACATTTTACGAAGGTCAGCCAGAATATTTTTGCCTTCCATAACCATAGTCTCGTGCTCGGCATGAGTCGGGTAGTGCAACATCACATGACCTTGCGGGTCGATGATAAATACATGATCAAATGGAATGCTCTCAACGGCATCGATAAGCGCTTTTGACTGTACTGCAACGATATCATCCCAGTGGGGTAGATCGCGCTGCTCTGGCAACATTTGCTGCGATAGAATAATAGGGGTGACACGATCACTGTCTTTACCCAAAGCGACATCAAGCTGACCGAGTACGTAAAGTGTATTTTTACATTGTTCATTACATTGGTTTGGCATCCGATAAGCAACGCGCCAACCCTCCGGTAACGTTTCGAGTTGCGACAAAGCGAGCGGTTGTTCAAGCAGCACGCCTTTATTGGTAGCGGGTTGATACCAGTGTGTTTTAAGTGTCAGCCATGCACCTATAACGGGCAGGGCAAATACAGCAATAACAATGAGCAATGTGCGTTGTGAGCGAGTGAGGGAGCTCATGGTGTCTCCTCTTGTTTTGTCTTATTTAATTTATATAGCACTACAAGGTATACCACTAAGCAAGCAATAGCGAGTGAAAACCATTGCACAGCGTAAGCCTGATGTTTAGCTGGTTCCATCACTTGTGGCTTCCACTGTTGTTGAAAGCCCTTCAGTTGCGGTGAAACCAACAACAGTTCATAAGGCTTGAGTTCGATTCCTGTGTACTCACTGATTGTTGGAGGGATAAACTCCTGTACTCGTTTAGGCCAAGCCGTTTGTTGCTCCTCAAACACTTGCGAAATAAATTGGTTTGCTTGAGGGATGCGAACTAAGCCTTCTAGTGTTAATTCTTGCTGCGGTAGCTCGACCGTTGGAATCTCGGTTCTTGAGCGTGGAGCTTTAATCCAGCCTAAATTAACGGGTAGTCGTTCGCTCAACTGCTGGCTCTTGAGTAAAGCAATGACGTGGTAGCCCGGATGACCATCGACCATTTGATTATCGATTAGAAAATAGCGCTGAGTGTCAAATCGTCCTGTAATGCTGACCAATTCGAAACGAGTGAGTTGCGTGGTACTCGATAGTCGTTGGGCGAGCGGGCGAGCTTGTAAATTCTGAGCCTGCGCAAAATCTGCGAACAGTTGCTGCTTCTGATGGGCGCGATCGAGTTGCCAGAATCCCAGCTTGACCAAAATGGCAATAGCAATCAAAGTAACTATTGACGCTACCAAGGGGACTTTTATGTTACTTCTTTTCAAACTCATTATTGTCGCGCTTCTTCTTTATATGATTTTTAATTTATTCCGCGCTCTATTTGTAATGTTGAGCAATGACCCTGAAAAACCACCTATGTCACGCTATTTAGGACGTCGAGTGGGTATTGCCGCGATCGTGTTACTGCTTATGGTGATCGCGGCCTATGCGGGGTTTCTACCGTTTCATCCTCGACCGTATTAACAACTACAGCACATAGACGATAACAAACAAGCAGATCCATACCACATCAACAAAATGCCAATACCAACTTGTAGCTTGGAAGGCGAAATGTTTTTGTGGTGTGAAGTGGCCCTTGAGGACGCGTAGCAGCATGATAATGAGCATGAGCGTACCGAGGGTCACGTGCATACCGTGAAATCCAGTCAGTAAGTAAAAGGTATTACCGTAGACACCGGATTGCAGCGTTAATCCAAGTTCCTCATAAGCGTGGATATATTCAGCACCCTGTAAAAAGAGGAAAACTAAACCGAGGATGATAGTCAGGCTGAGCATACCAGCCAGTTGCCCGCGTTTATTTTTCTCTAAACCGACGTGTGCAAAATGGCAGGTGACTGAGCTCGCAATCAATATGGCGGTATTGATCAAGGGCAGACCATACCAACCCATAGCTTGCGTCGTTGTGCCGCCGGGCGTCTCTACTAACGGCCACTGAGCAACAAACTCCGGCCATAATACTTCACCCGTCATGACATTATTGCTGGCGCCATCTAACCAAGGTACAGCAATCATGCGTGCGTAAAAGAGCGCACCAAAGAAGGCCGCAAAGAACATGACTTCAGAAAAGATAAACCAGCTCATACCTTGTTTATAGGAGTTGTCGAGTTGGTCGCTGTGAAGTCCACTCATGGTCTCATTGATTTGGTCGCGGAACCAACCGAATAGCATCACAGCAATGACGCCAAACCCAGCAAACAAGACATGGGAGCCCCAGCCTTGCTTATCGCTTGTTGTTTCGATAACGGTATGAGCAGCGCCCCAGGCGATGAGACCTAAGCCCAGTGCGCCGACAATGGGCCAAATACTGGAAGGTGGGACATAGTAATTTTGTTGTTCTGCCATAACGACGTATTCCTTATTCTGTTGACTCGAGCAAAGCCAGAGACTCTGGCGTCGCATTGGCTGTCATATCATACAGCGTGTATGACAGGGTAAAGGTGGTGATATGGTCCGGTATCTCAGGATCGATATAGAACTGCATCGGCATTTCGGCATCATTGCCTGCCGCAAGCGGTTGCTGATTAAAGCAAAAGCACTCGACTTTATTTAGGTACAACGACGCTTCCGCAGGCGCAATGGAAGGAATGGCCTGAGCGACCATGTCATCACTCGTGGGGTTAGCAGCTAAAAAGTTAACAACGCGAACCTCACCTGGATGGACACGCACTTCTTTAATTTCAGGCTCAAACTTCCATGGAATACCTTGCGCAGTGCGTGTTATAAACTGAACCCGCACCGTGCGGCTTTTATCCACCTCATGCTGACTCACTGCGGCCGGTTCGTTATTCGTGCGACCGTTGAAACCAGTCACTTCGCAAAAGGCGTCATACAGAGGCACCAATGCAAATCCAAAGGCAAACATACCTGCTACGGTGAGTAGCAGGCGTTTGACGATTTTACTGTTATCAGGACCTTGGTTAGACATAACCATCACTCCACTTTGGGCGGCGTCTCAAAGGTGTGGTAAGGCGCCGGAGAAGGTACTGTCCACTCAAGCCCCTCGGCACCATCCCATGGCTTCGCAGGTGCTTTTTCACCCCCACGAGCGCACTTGATCACCAGCCAGAGGAATATCAACTGCGATAGCCCGAAGGCAAAACCACCGATACTTGTGATCTGGTTGATGTCCGCAAATTGCACTGCGTAGTCAGGAATACGGCGCGGCATACCCGCTAAACCAGCAAAGTGCATTGGGAAGAACAGCACGTTAACCGATATCAAAGAGCTCCAGAAATGCAAGCGAGCCAAAGTGGTGTCGTACATATGACCGCTCCACTTAGGCAACCAATAATAACTTGCAGCCATTATCGAGAAGATAGCGCCTGTTACCAAGACATAGTGGAAATGTGCCACGACAAAATAGGTGTCGTGATATTGGAAGTCGACCGGCGTCATTGCCAACATAACGCCTGAGAATCCGCCAATCGTGAATAAAATAACGAACGCGAGGGCGAACAACATGGGGACTTCAAATGAGATTGCACCTCGCCACATTGTGGCGACCCAGTTAAATACTTTGACGCCCGTTGGCACCGCAATCAGCATTGTGCAGTACATGAAGAAGAGCTCTGCAAACACTGGCATGCCCGTGGTAAACATATGGTGCGCCCATACAAGAAACGAAAGAATCGCAATGGACGCGGTTGCGTAGACCATGGATGAATAGCCAAACAGCTTCTTCCGCGAGAACGCCGGTATAATGGCAGAAACGATACCGAAGGACGGTAAAATCATGATGTACACTTCGGGGTGGCCGAAGAACCAAAAAATATGCTGGAACATGACCGGATCGCCCCCACCGGCGGCGTCAAAAAAGCTGGTACCAAAATACTTATCGGTAAGTACCATAGTGACTGCACCTGCTAACACAGGCATTACGGCAATTAACAGGAACGCCGTAATCAACCAAGTCCACACAAACAATGGCATTTTCATGTAGGTCATGCCAGGGGCGCGCATGTTGATGATGGTTACAATGACGTTGATCGCACCCATGATGGATGAAATACCCATGATATGAACCGCGAACACGAATAGAGCAGTCGAGTCGTTACTATACGTCGTCGAAAGCGGTGCGTAGAACGTCCAACCAAAGTCAGGACCACCCCCTTCCATAAACAGTGATGATAGAAGAATGACAAAAGCAAATGGGAGTATCCAAAAGCTCCAGTTATTCATGCGTGGTAACGCCATATCGGGCGCGCCGATCATCATCGGTACCATCCAGTTGGCTAGGCCGGTGAAAGCCGGCATAACGGCACCGAAGATCATAACCAAGCCGTGTACGGTGGTCATCTGATTAAAGAACTGAGGTTCAACTAACTGTAAGCCGGGTTGAAATAATTCGGCGCGAATGACCATCGCCATCGCACCGCCGACAAAAAACATAATTAAACTGAACCACAAATACATTGACCCAATATCTTTGTGGTTAGTGGTAAACAACCAACGAGTAATGCCAGACGGCTTATGATCGTGGTGTGCTTCGTGATTGTGATCGTCCACTACTGTGCTCATCACCGTCTCCTTATTCATTTATCGCTGCGTTGATGTCAGCGGCTTGCACCATTTCACCCGTATCGTTGCCCCAAGCATTACGCTCGTAGGTTACTACCGCAGCCAGTTCTTGCATTGTGAGTTGCTGCGCGAAAGCTTGCATTGCAGAGCCCTGAACGCCGTGGACAACAATATCGACGTGTTTGTCGAGATTTTCAGGTTTAGACGCTATGGGGCTGCCAGCAAGAGCTGGGAAGGTGCCTGGAATGCCTTGACCGTTAGGTTGGTGACAAGCTGCACAGGTGCTGTTGTAAATTTTCTCACCCATTGCCATCAATTCGTCCATCGACATTTCCATATCGAGCAATTCTTGCTGGCGCTCTCGCTCAGCAATCTGTTTGGCCTCGGTTTCGTCAATCCACTTGGCATACTCTTCTGGGGTTTTTGCAATGACTACGATAGGCATAAACCCGTGGTCTTTGCCACATAGCTCAGCACATTGACCGCGATATATGCCTGGCTCATCAATACGCGTCCAAGCTTCATTGATAAAACCGGGGTTAGCATCCTTTTTGACAGCGAAGTCGGGCACCCACCAGCTGTGGATGACGTCATCTGAAGTGACCAAGAAGCGAACTTTTTCGCCCGTCGGCACAACGAGAGGGTTATCGACTTCGCGAAGATAGTTTTCGCTCTTCTCGAATTTATTACTTATCTGTTCTTGTTGTGTTGCGAGACGGCTAAAAAATTCGACCTCACGATCAAAATATTTGTAGTGCCACTTCCACTGAGAGCCTGTGACCTGAATAGTGACGTCAGCGTCCGAGGTATCTTCCATAGCAATTAGTGTAGAAGTCGCTGGAATCGCCATACCAACCAATATTAGGAACGGTATCAAGGTCCAAAGAATCTCAACCTTTACGTTCTCGTGGAATTTTGCGGGTTCACGACCGCGGGATTTGCGGTGTCGGATCATGGAATAAAACATGAGTCCAAAAACCACCACACCAATGACACAACAGATATAAAATACTGTCATGTGCAAGTCGTATACGTCACGACTAACTTCTGTAACACCTTGCGTGAGGTTGAGGCTGCGCTCTTGGGATAGCGCAGATGCACTATACAACAGGGGTAGTGCCCATAACGGCTTCATTTTCACGTGACTTCTCCTCTCATTCTTCTTTGCTTTAGCAAAACGCTAGCTAGGAAGAACAAAGAGGTAAGCAGAAAAAGGAACAGCATCTCCCCAGAAATCACTTTCTCTACCAACTCTTTGTTGTAGTTTTTAAGTTATACTAATTTATATAGTTGGGTAGTATCATTTATTAACTAAAATCTACACAAAGATCTAGATCAAAAACGCTGAATGGTTAAAAAGTATCCATAAATGTTAAAAAAAAGGCTGCCGAAGCAGCCTAGAGTGTATTAACCCTTAATGGGGGATTAGTGCAGGTGGGGGGTTAATACATCCTCTTCAAACATAAAACTTTGGGTTTGGCTTAAACGCGATGATAGACGAATACGTTGTACAGCGCGTTTATCGAATCCATTGACCCATGCGACAACAACATCGCTTGTGCCGGATAACACGGCTTGTTCAAGTGCCCACGCGCGGTCGTGAGTTTTACCGGGACGTAACCATCGAATACGCTGACGTGGAATACCAGCATTGACAAGCTGTTGGATGAACTGGCTGTGTCCACCAATGACGGTAACCCAACGCTGTCCGATGCTGTGGACCGCGGCTTCAAGTGCTGCCGATAAGCTTGATGGAGCTAGGTTGGCAGTCATAGTCTCTGGTTGTTGAGCTTTGTATGTCCACATGCCAGGGTGATTACTGAAATCTGATTGTAGTCTTTTCATAAAGAAGCTCCATTACGGATGATGCCGACTGCAAGTCCTTCGATTGCAAAAACTTGTTGTGCCAGATCTACAACAATTGTCGAAAACTCTTCATTCTCTGGATGCAACAAGACTTGTCGGCCTTTCTGTTCAAATCGTTTAACTGTGACTTCGTCTTCGACGCGGGCGACTACAATCTGCCCATTTCGCGCTTGTTCGGTTTTATGGACTGCTAGTAAGTCGCCGTCCAAAATTCCAATATTTCTCATGCTCATCCCATTAACACGAAGCAAAAATTGCGCGCTGGGATAAAACATGGACTCATCTAACTGGTAGTGCCGCTCAATATGTTCTTGCGCTAAGATAGGCTCACCAGCTGCTACTTGACCAATCAGCGGTAAACCAAGTTCTTCCTCGATATCCTCACCGATTAATCGAATGCCGCGTGACATACCTGGCATGATTTCAATGACGCCCTTTTTAGCTAAAGCTTTTAAATGCTCTTCGGCGGCGTTAGCTGAGCGAAAGCCCAACCGACTCGCTATTTCAGCACGCGTTGGCGGCATACCGGTTGCTTGTAAGTTATCTTTAATTAACTCAAGAATTTCGGCTTGTCTGGGAGTCAGTGGACGCATTTCAGTTACCTGTTTATCTGTACAGTATACTGTGAGTATATACAGGTATTTTTGATATGCAAGTCATTTTATTCGACGACTTTTTAGAACGGAATTGTTATGATTATTGTCTTACTGTTTTAAACGCAAGGGTAGCAAGGAATATCATGACTGCGGTGAGCTGGAGTTACGCGCTCTTAAAGCATCCTATTCGATGGATGACACGAGCAATGACCATAATTGATAAACCCGAGGCCGATCAAGCGGATATCACCAGTGTACCTGTGGTGTACGTGATGCGATCGAATGCTAAGTCGGACTTTGCGATTTTGCAACGCGCTGCGCGAGAAAATAACCTACCCGATCCGCAGCAGCCGCTCTACATCAATGGAAAGTCATTTGACCGTGTACTGTTACTACCCGAACGTGATGACAGTGCTTCTGCACGTGCGTTGTCGCAGTTCCAAGCGCTACTTGAAGCACATCAGGCTGACCCTCAGTTGGACGTACAACTATTGCCAGTTGGCGTATTTTGGGGGCGCAAGCCAGGGCAAGAAGCGCATGCCGGAAACGCTATGACCGGTGACTTAGACAACCCCGGTCATCTGCGAAAGTTCTGGTTGATCATGTTCTCTGGGCGTCAGGTTTTGTGCCGCATGTCGCGTCCTGTAAGTTTAGGTCAGATGAGCCGTCAAAGCGGCGCGGATTATCGCATTGCACATAAATTGGCGCGCGTGGCACGAGTACATTTTGTACGCATGCGCTATGCGGTGGCGGGTCCTAAGTTGAGTGACCGTAATGAGTTGATGAATCAGCTACTCGAGACACCGGCGCTTAAAAAAGCGATTAAAGATGAGCAACGCTCGAACAAAGCGGACGAAGCGCAAGCAGTAAAAAAGGCAAAAGGCTATTTAAACGAAATAGCCGCGAACTATAGCGAAACTTTAGTCCGTATATTAGATCGCTTTATGACATGGATGTGGAGTCGGATTTATAATGGTATTGATGTGCGCGGTGCCGATGAAGTCCGAAAGCTTGCCCAACAAGGTCACGAAATTATATACGTCCCGTGTCATCGAAGTCATATGGACTACTTACTGTTAAGTTACGTCATCTATAAACAAGGTTTAGTACCGCCGCATATCGCCGCAGGCGTTAATTTAAACTTCTTCCCCGTTGGTTCGATTTTCCGCCGCGGTGGTGCGTTCTTTATTCGTCGCTCTTTCCGCGGCAATAAGCTCTATTCGTCGGTATTCCGTGAGTACCTTTGCTGGTTGTTTCAAAAGGGCTATCCTGTTGAATATTTTACCGAGGGTGGACGCTCACGCACTGGGCGCTTACTGCCGCCTAAAACAGGTATGTTTGCCATGACTGTGCAAGGTATGCTGCGAGGCCAACAGCGCCCCATCTCAATTGTACCCGTGTACTTAGGTTACGAGCACGTAATGGAAGTAGCGACTTACCTTAAAGAGCTTAAAGGTAAAAATAAAGAGAAAGAGTCGTTGTTCCAAGTACTGAAATCTGTCACCAAATTGAAGAACTTTGGCCAAGGGTTTGTTACGTTTGGATCGCCCATTGATTTGAAAGCGTACCTAGATAAGCATGTTGATGATTGGCAGCGTTCTGTCACACGAGGTGCTGAAGAGCCCGAAAGACCTAGTTGGTTAACACCCACGGTCAATGGCTTAGCCGAGAAAGTCATGCGCGGTATCAACGACTGTGCGGCGGCTAATAGCGTTAACCTTACTGCATTAGCGCTATTAAGTTCGGAGCATAACGCGCTAACGCGAGAAGAACTGATTGCCCAAATTAATGTTTACCTGAATTTACTTCGCGAAGTGCCATACACACATCACGTGAATGTACCGGAGCAGTCAGCAGATGAGTTGCTGTCGTTAGCGCTACGTACCGATAAGTTTGAGGTACAAGACGATTCGATGGGGCAAGTGATTTCGTTGCATGCAGCTAACGCTATCGCGATGACTTATTATCGTAACAATGTGCTTCACTTAATGATATTACCGGGTGTTATTGCATCTTTGATTCATGCCAAGCAAGAAGTGAACGTCACAACTATTGTTGAGCGTTGCAGTGCAGTATACCCGATGCTGCAGGCTGAGTTATTCCTGTCTCATGACGATGCCGATTTGGATACATGGGTACGTGCTATTGTAGAGGAATTCGATCGTCAACAGCTCGTTAGCCTTGATGGTGAAACGGTGCGTGCCGCTAACCGCGAGACCGCCGCTTGGTTGCAGCTTAAGCTGTTAGCGGGCAGTGCGAGTGAGACCTTGCAACGGTATGCAATCGTCTTAGAACTGTTGCAGCAAGCCCAGCCGATAAAACGCGCTGAACTTGAGCGTCAGTCGATAACACTTGCTGAGCGGCTTAGCTCGATTCATGGAATTGATGCGCCGGAATTTTATGACAAAAAAGTAATGACCAGCTTCATTGCAAGTTTAAAGGCGCAGTCACTATTGCAAGTGAATGATGATGGTGATCAGGTTGCTGCACCAGAAATTGGCGCGTTAAGTGATGATATTGATGAGCTGCTCGATCCGACAATTCTGCAAACCATTCGACAGTCGGTCCAGCAATTGATGGTCAGCGCAGATTAGCTGCGTTGACCATCAATCTGGTTAAACTAATACCAATAGTGAAGCGCGAGACTCACGCCGATAACCATGCCTACATAATGATTATGCAGAAAAGCCTGGAAACAGGCTTTAGGTGCGCGTTCTCGTATCATCCAATGTTGATAACCAAATAAGCAAGCCGCCGCAATAAGACCAACCCATGCGTACCACTGCACATTAAGTTGATGCCAGAGCAAAGCGAGGATGATTAACGTAACAAGCTGTAAAGCAGCGATAATAAGTTTGTCGTATCGACCAAATAGGATAGCCGTACTTTTGATTCCAATTTTGAGGTCATCCGCCCGGTCAGCCATCGCATACTCAGTATCGTAGGCAATCGTCCAAACGATATTGGCAATGAATAAACCGCCTGCGAGCCACCATTGATCATTGTTGAGCGCACTAAACGCCATCAAAATGCCGAAGCTAAAGGCAATACCGAGTACCACCTGAGGGAGCTGCGTCCAACGTTTGCAGAACGGGTAGAGTGATGCAACGCCTGCGGCTGCGAAAGCTAGCATAATGGTTTGCGTATTGAACTGAAGTACCAATAGAAATGCGAGTATTAGCAGGCCGAAAAACAACAGGATGGCCTCGGTACTATTGACCTCTCCGGCGGCAAGAGGGCGTAATTTGGTACGCTCGACATGACCATCAAGGTTACGATCAGCGAAGTCATTAATTACACAGCCCGCGGAGCGCATGAGGAATGTGCCTAACATGAAAATGACGACGACTTTGAGGGGCGGGTTACCAGCTCCCGCAATAAGTAATGCCCACAGCGTTGGCCATGCAAGTAAATAAGTGCCTATCGGTCGATCAGCGCGCATCAGACGCCAATAGCTATTCAATTTATTCATCGATTACCTCAGTATATCGGCACGGGACTTAAGAAAAATTCACTGACTAAAACGTGTTGCCCTTGGGTGTTAAATAAACTCCGGCGACCCCAAATAGCTTCGTTTTGTTGATAATAATGCCGGTTAATTTGGCTGACACCATGATCTAATGGTAGTTGAGTGACTTCAAATGTCGAACGCTTCAAGTCGGATTGATTAAATAATGATTGGCCCAGTGACTGAGTGCCAAGTTCACCTAGATTAAGGTTTTCATGGTCGGCCGCCGATATAGGGAAAACACTGCGAGCAAAGACAAAGGGCTGTTCGTCTAGCTTAAGTAATACTTCTCGAATGATGAAGTGCGTTTGTTGTGGAAACTCTGACCGTTCATTGGCAAAAGGGGTTGCCACAGCTTGGCCGATGAGTTCGACCGAAAAAGTGCCGGGTAATGCACTGAGTTTGGCAGTGAGCGATTTTTCGTCCAGTAACCAGTCACCGACGAGTGGCTTTAAGTGGATATCAGAGGCATGCTGCCAATGACAGGGCTCAGTACTGAGAAATTGTACAGACATAGTTATTGGTACTTGAGATATTCTTTGGCTATCATACCAAAGCCATTGCCGTTAAACATTATAAAGGCTATAGAATTATGATCCCGCAACGTTGGCTTACCAACATCGTATTGATTTTAAGTTTAACGACATTATCGGTTGGCATTGCGCGAGCGCAAGATGTCGCCTACTACGGATTCGAACCGGATATCATTACCAACTTTGTGAAAGATAAAGACGAGTATCGGCTAGGCTTTATCCGAGTCGCTGTCGAGGTAATGGTTGATAACCCAAAGAATGTGAGTGTGGTGGAGCATCATGCACCGCTGATACGCGATGCGTTCATTCAAATATTGAGTACCGCCAGTGAGCATCAAATCAAAACGATGACTGGGCGTGATCAACTGCGTTTGAAATGCTTTGAACGGGCTCAAGAACTAATGACGCAAGAAACGGGTAACCCGGTGATTAAACAAGTCATTTTCACTAAGTACCTATATCAATGACGAGGTTTTGGTCTCAGCTGACGTACCGTGATACCCGCGATGCAGCCAGCTATTAAGCCAGCTAAGTGAGCTTCATTAGCTACATTGACCCAAAGCACATCGGTATATCCGAGTATCAACCAACCCAGCATAAATAAGATGAGTGCAGGCGGCAGCTTTAGCGGTGTGTTACGCTGCCCACTGTATAACCAACAAAATCCAAGCAGACCGTAAACAACACCCGACATGCCGCCAAAATTAGGACCGCTTACATAAAACTGAACAACGTTAGCACTGACCGCGGTAAGCACGAATAGCGCTAACAACCAGCGCGTACCTAGGTAAACCTCGATACGTCCGCCAAGATACCACCACCAAAATAAGTTAAACACGATGTGAGTAGCGGAGAAGTGAAGAAAGGCGGGAGTTAATAGGCGCCAAGGTGCATCGAGCGGAAGCTGAGAGAAGCTATCGCTGATGATAAAGTAACGGACAAAAGCATCGCCGCCCGCCATAACGCCCATAAACATAAGCACGCAAATCACGGCAACGATACGGGTTAACCAACCGGTGTTTTTCATCAGGTCAGTCACTAACTGCCGGTTCTTTGTGCCTTGTCGAACAGCGATAATATTGGGGTCAGCCTTAAACTCGTCAATGAGTTGGCGTGCTCGTGCCTCGTAACTGCTTTGATGCAGTAACAAATCCAGCTTACCATTTCGTTCACTCACGCTGACAGGGATTCCTTGGCTACGAAGCCACGCATATAATTGCTGAAGATAGGGACCATCCTGAGTTGTGAGTAAACGCTTCATTAATTTATCCCTGCTCGACTGCTGTCGGATAGGCCGCTTGCCAAGCGGTAAAACCGCCGTCCATGCTACTCACTTGGGTGAGCCCTTGGGATTCGAGTACCAATGCGGCTTGTTGACTGCTTATACCGTGGTAACACACAACAATGACGTGTGTGTCTTTATCGGTATTGGCTAGGAAGTCACTGATATTGTCGTTGTTGAGTGGTTGTGCATTAGGGATATGGCCGGCTTGAAAGGATTGCGGGTCTCTAATATCAACGAACACAGGAGAGGCGTCCGAAGCCCACGCTTGGTGGGCTTCTGTCAATGAAATATGACGAACAGATTGAGTCATCGTTAGTCCCAATTAAGAATGACTTTACCGGACTGACCCGAAACCATGGTTTCGAACCCTTCTTCGTAGTCATCAACTGACATTTGATGGGTCAAGATCGGTGAAATATCTAAGCCTGATTGCAGCAAGCTAGCCATTTTGTACCAGGTTTCAAACATTTCACGGCCATAGATGCCTTTGATGACGAGTCCCTTAAAGATAACTTCGTTCCAATCAATAGCAACGTTCTCAGGTGGAATACCCAACATTGCAACTTTACCGCCATGGTTCATCGTCGCAAGCATTTGCGAAAATGCTGATGGTACACCAGACATCTCTAGTCCGACGTCAAAGCCTTCTTTCATGCCCAGATCTGACATAACGTCTTTAAGACTCTCTTCTGCCACATTAACGGCACGAGTTACACCCATCTTTTTGGCTAGTTCAAGTCGGTATTCGTTCACGTCGGTGATCACCACATGACGCGCCCCGACATGACGAGCCACTGCCGCCGCCATAATACCGATTGGACCTGCGCCAGTAATCAGAACATCCTCGCCAACGAGGTCAAAGGCAAGGGCGGTATGAACCGCGTTACCCAGCGGATCCATGATGGCCGCCATATCGTCAGTAACATCATCTGGCAGTTTAAACGCGTTATCGACCGGGATAACCAAATATTCGGCAAACGCGCCTGGGCGGTTGACCCCAACACCATAGGTATTGCGGCATAAATGACGGCGTCCAGCACGACAGTTGCGGCAGTGACCACAGGTAATATGCCCTTCACCGGATACACGGTCACCGATTTCAAAGCCGCGCACGCCTTCGCCCATAGCGGCAACTTCACCCACGTATTCGTGACCTACAACCATGGGCACAGGAATTGTTTTTTGTGACCAATCATCCCATTTGTAAATGTGAACATCGGTACCGCAAATTGCGGTTTTTTTAATTTTGATGAGAACGTCGTTATAACCATACTCGGGCTTTTCGACGTCCGTCATCCAAATACCCGGTTTTGAATGCAATTTCGCTAATGCTTTCATAATCAGTCCTTAGACTCGGTATTAAATAACACCGAGATCTTTACCAATACGTGTGAATGCTTCAATGGTGCGGTCAAGTTGCTCGCGTGTGTGCGCCGCAGACATTTGTGTACGAATACGTGCTTTGCCCTTAGGTACGACAGGGAACGAGAATCCGATGACATAGATACCTTCTTCGAGCAAACGATCAGCCATTTCAGAAGCAAGGCGTGCGTCGCCAATCATGACTGGAATAATCGCATGGTCAGCACCGCTCAAAGTAAAGCCTGCTGATTCCATTTCGGTTCTGAAATAGGTTGCGTTATCCCAGAGTTGCTCACGTAATTCGTTACCGTGCTCAAGCATTTCAAGCACTTTAATAGATGCTTGAACGATAGCCGGTGCTACTGAGTTAGAGAATAAATAAGGACGCGAACGCTGACGTAACCAATCGATTACTTCCTTTTTGCCCGATGTGTAACCACCGGAAGCACCGCCTAAAGCTTTACCCAACGTTCCGGTGATGATATCAACGCGACCTAAAACGTCACAGTATTCATGGGTACCTTTACCATTGGCGCCTAAGAACCCGGTTGCATGACAATCGTCCATCATCACCAAGGCATCATATTTGTCAGCTAAGTCACAGATACCTTTAAGATCGGCGATAACACCGTCCATCGAGAATACACCGTCGGTTGCAATCAACTTAAAACGTACGCCATCGGCATCTGCTTGTTTAAGTTGTTGTTCAAGGTCATCAAGATTATTGTTTTTATAGCGGTAGCGTTTCGCCTTACTAAGACGGATACCATCAATAATACTGGCGTGGTTTAATTCATCGCTGATAATCGCGTCTTCTGGGCCCATCAAGGTCTCAAACAGACCCCCATTGGCGTCAAAACACGAAGAATAAAGAATCGTGTCTTCGGTACCCAGAAAGTCACTAAGTTTCGTTTCCAGTGTTTTGTGGATATCCTGCGTGCCGCAAATAAAGCGCACCGATGCAGTACCAAAACCGTGCTCATCAAGGCCTTGCTTAGCCGCTTTAATCAGATCAGGGTGATTGGCAAGACCTAAGTAATTGTTGGCACAAAAGTTCAACACTTGTTGACCATTAACGGTAATTTCAGAACTTTGATCAGAAGTGATAACACGTTCTTTTTTGTACAGGCCGTCTGATTTGGTCTGCTCGAGTTGCTCATTAAGGTGCTGATAAAAATTTGTGTTCATTACGAAATCCTGTTCAGTCATTTGGCTTTCTTAACATTACCCTGTATTTTACGCATGTTCACTGAAAGCCGCATCCCTAATTTGCAAAAGCTACAAAGATGAGCCAGTTTTGGGGATGTACTGTAAAGTTTGCACAACGTTAAAACGAGGAACCTATGCACCGTAGAGCTATTTATCCTGGCACTTTTGATCCCATCACTAATGGCCACGCCGACCTCATCGAGCGCGCTGCAAGTCTGTTCAGTGAGATCATCGTCGGTGTAGCAGAAAGTCCGAGTAAGAAGCCGTTATTTAGCTTGCAAGAACGGGTGCTATTAGCTCAACAAGTGACTGAGAAACTCGATAATGTCCGTGTGGTGGGCTTTTCAGGACTGTTAGTTAATTTTGCTAAGGACCATGATGCATCGGTATTGATTCGTGGCTTGCGCGCGGTCTCGGATTTTGAGTACGAATTCCAACTTGCCAATATGAATCGACGACTATTCCCCGAGCTGGAAAGTGTGTTTTTAACACCCGCTGAAGAAAACTCCTTTATTTCGTCGACTCTAGTTAAAGAAGTTGCTTTGCATGGCGGCGACGTTGGCGAGTTTGTGGATGGGCGTGTGGCTGAGGCGCTGCAGCAGAAGTTTGCTGGTCAGCGCCCTTAAGCAACTAAGCAATAGCGCTTTGGTAAAAAACCAGCCCCATCAGTACCGGGCAGATATAACGTAAATGCCAACGCAGTAAACGGTAGCGCAATCCCTGCGCTGCCAACGCTGTAACATGATTACTGCGTTTCCAGAACCAGCCGATAACGAGTAAGTAAAATAGTCCTGACAGCGGTAATTGGAATTGTGTTACGGCGGTAACCACCCAGCCAAACAGCGGCTCAAACCAGAGCACTAGGGATAGCGCGAGCAGCGCGATAACGAGCATGGCAATGGCGACGGCGACAGGACGTGGTAAGTCGTGCTCTTCTAGTAAATAGGAGACTGGCACCTCCGCCTGCGCCATGGTTGATGTGAGTGCGGCTATGCTGAGTAAAATAAAGAAGCCAAAGCCAACCCATAAACCGGCAAAGCCCATACTGCCGAAAAGTTCCGGTAAAACAGCGAATATCAACTGTCCCTCACCAATAAACTGGTTGCCTTGTTCAACGGAAACGCCCAATTTAATAGCGACAAATAATGCAGGAATAATCAGCAAGCCCGCTAAAAATGCGACCAACGTATCTAACGCGGCTACAGATAAACTTAAACGACCCAATTGCGCACCCGGGCGCAGATATGAGCCGTAAATCATCATGCCGCCCAAACCAATCGATAACGAGAAAAAAGCCTGACCCATGGCGGCGATATAAATATCGGGATCGGTAAACTGTTGAATCTCAGGGATTAGATAAGTTTTAAAACCTTCGCCTGCACCAGGCAAACTGGCGATATAAACGATGAGACCGACTAATAAAATAACCAGCAGCGGCATTAAGCGCTTTGACCAGAGCTCGATACCTTGTTCGACACCTTTAAGGACAACCGAAGCAGTAAGAATTAAGAACACGGAAGTAAAGACCAGGTCGCGCACCATACTGCCGGTAAGTAAAAAGTCAGCAATGCCTGACAAGCCCATGGCCGTAGCAAGATAGCCCAGTGCATGAACTAGCATCCAACCAGCCACGATGTGATAGAAACTTAACATTAAACACGAGCCAATGACGTTAAGTAGACCCATCGTCGCGCCTACCGGGCGCATGCGTCCCTCGCTAAGTTGTTTGAGCGAGCGAACTGGATTGGCTTGCGCGTGATGGCCAATAAGCATCTCACTGTAAAGCGCAGGAATAGCAAGCACAAAAATTACACACAAATACACAAGCAAAAACGCGCCGCCACCATGGTTAGCCACCTGGGTCGGAAACCCCCAAATGTTACCTAAACCAACGGCTGAACCTGCCGCCGCCAGGACGAATCCAATTCTTGACTTAAATGAGTCACGCATAAGGACAAAACAACTTTAGTTAAATATTGAGTAAAAGAGGTGGCATTCTAACGGACTGAGAAAATTTTGCCCTATCTTTTTTTACCAATAAAAGGTAACATTCGCGACCAAATTTTATGCTTGTGGCGAGTGCATAAAGGGATTTACGCGAGTGCCGCAAGAAATAACGTTCGTTTAATGCAAGACCGTATCTCAGGAGCCCTTGTCATGCCAAATTTGGATCTGAGCCGCTACGGCATCAATGATGTCCAAGAAGTTGTTCATAACCCCTCTTATGATGTTTTATTTGAGGAAGAAACTCGCAACGACCTGCATGGTTTTGAAAAAGGAACCGTGACCAAGCTCGGTGCCGTTGCAGTAGATACTGGTATCTTTACCGGTCGTTCACCAAAAGATAAATACATTGTTAAAGATGACACAACGCGTGACACGGTTTGGTGGGCGGATCAGGGTAAGAATGACAACAAAGCGATGTCACAAGAAACCTGGACTCACTTAAAAGGATTGGTCACCAACCAGTTATCGAACAAACGCTTGTTTGTCGTTGATACGTATTGTGGTGCAAACGAAGATACCCGTTTAGCCGTGCGCTTCATTACCGAGGTAGCGTGGCAAGCGCATTTCGTTAAAAACATGTTTATCCGTCCTTCAGGCGAAGAGTTAGAAAACTTCGAGCCTGACTTTGTGGTAATGAACGGAGCAAAATGCATTAACCCCGATTGGCAAGAGCAAGGCCTTAACTCAGAAAACTTCGTGGCGTTTAACCTGACCGAAAAAATCCAGTTAATCGGCGGTACATGGTACGGCGGTGAGATGAAAAAAGGTATGTTCTCGATGATGAACTACTTCTTGCCGCTACAAGGCATGGCATCGATGCACTGCTCGGCTAATGTAGGTAAAGACGGTGATGTAGCAGTGTTCTTCGGTTTATCGGGAACGGGCAAAACAACATTGTCGACGGATCCAAAGCGAGCACTTATCGGTGATGATGAGCACGGCTGGGACGACGATGGCGTATTTAACTTTGAAGGCGGTTGTTATGCGAAAACTATCAACCTGTCTAAAGAGGCGGAGCCTGATATTTATAATGCTATTCGTCGTGATGCGCTATTAGAAAACGTCACTGTGCGCGAAGATGGCAGTGTGGATTTTGATGACAATAGCAAAACTGAGAATACGCGCGTTTCGTATCCGATTTATCACATCGATAATATCGTTAAGCCAGTGTCTAAAGCGGGCCATGCGAAGAAGGTGATTTTCCTAACCGCAGATGCGTTTGGTGTATTACCTCCTGTATCAAAGTTAACTAAAGAGCAGGCGCAGTATCACTTCTTGTCTGGCTTTACAGCTAAATTAGCGGGTACTGAACGTGGCGTCACTGAACCCACCCCAACCTTTTCAAGCTGTTTTGGCGCGGCTTTCTTGACGTTGCACCCGACTCAGTATGCTGAAGTACTAGTGAAGCGTATGGAAGCTGCCGGTGCTGAAGCGTATTTAGTGAACACCGGCTGGAACGGAACCGGTAAGCGAATTTCCATTAAGGCAACGCGCGCAATCATCGATGCCATTCTTGATGGTTCGATTGAGGATGCTGAATTCCATCAGTTACCATACTTCAACTTGGCAATGCCGACTGCATTGGCGGGCGTTGAAGATAGCGCCATTCTTGATCCGCGTAACACTTACGAGGACGTAGAGGACTGGAACTTGAAAGCGAAAGACCTCGCGCAGCGTTTTGTAGCGAACTTTGAGAAGTTCACTGATACTGAAAACGGTAAAGCATTAGTAGCTGCGGGACCCAGCGTTTAAATAAATCCGTAGCTTACAAATTGAAACAAAATAAAAACCCGCAACGGCTGTTGCGGGTTTTTTTTGCTCTGTAAGATATACTCAATTCAAAATTACGTATTTTTTACATTTATCTAAACGCTGCGAGAATCATGAATATACAAATAACAAACTTAACTAAGCGTTATAAGACCGTCACCGCGGTTGATAATATATCGCTCACGGTCAACTCAGGTGAAATATATGCACTGCTCGGACCCAACGGTGCCGGCAAATCATCTTTAGTGCGTATGTTGGTGGGTCTGACCCAAGCAGATGAGGGCCGTATTGAAATTTCTGATGCCAGCGGTCCTCGTCCTCAACTCAGTCCTGAGGACTTCGCCTATTTACCTGAGGATCGTGGCTTATATCAAGATCGGACGATACTGGATAACCTAGGTTTTATTGCCGAATTACGTGGTCTCGATAAGTCGCTAGCGCAGCAGCGCATCGACCAATGGTTAGCGTACTTTGACCTGACGGAGCGGAAAAAGGAGCCCATGCGACAGCTCTCTAAAGGTAACCAGCAAAAGGTGCAGTTAATTGCGACACTGATTCACGATCCCGATTTGGTGATTTTAGATGAGCCATTCTCAGGCCTCGACCCAGTGAACCAAGAACATGTGATGAACGTGCTAACCGACTTGAAGCAACGAGGAAAAACGGTGTTGCTTAGCGCTCATCAGATGGCATTGGTAGAACGTCTTGCCGATAAGATGTTGTTGATGTCTCATGGGCGTGCTTTAGCACAAGGTACATTGGCTGAAATACGTGCAAAACTGCAACCTCAGCGGGTTTATCGTATCGAATGTGATGCTGAAGTCGCTCAACGTCAATGGATCCAACATGAGGCTATCGTTGATGTGTCTGTGATAGATACCGATTTGGCACATGTGACAGTCGACCCTTACGTCGATGTCCAGCATTTATGGCCAGATCTTAATCAACATGTACCCATGCGGAGCTTCTCGCCGCTACAACTTGGATTGCATGAGTTGTACCTCAACACCATTGAGCAAAACAATAACAAATCAAAGGATGTTCAGCATGAGTCTGCTTAGTAGCAAAGTATCGAAAATCGCGTGGTGGGAGTTCCGTCGCTTTTTCAAATGGAAGCAAGAGCTTATCTCTATCGGTCTACTGGTTGTCATCATGGCTGTAAGCATGGGATGGGGCGCTATTAGTGCCGTATTCGAAGAGCAATATAATGGCGCAATTTATTTCGAGCAACGCGCTAACCCAGGTGATTATGAAGCCCCTAAAGATATCACTTTGCGTGACGCCGGCTCGATGGAAATTGAGAAATGGAAGTCGCAGCTACCAGAGGCGCTCGATGTCGTGGTGATTGTCCACCCAGATAACACAGCGACACTGCGCGTACACAAACGTGACGACTGGCAAAGCGATTTAACCGACTCACTACAAAGTTATTTACAAACGTTACGCGTTGCTGGATTAGAGCTGACCGATGAACAACGTACAGTACTCGACTCTAAACCCGAGGTAACGCTTGATATTGCTAAAGTCGATGTTGATGAGTCAGCAGTTGATGATGAAGGAAGTAGCGAACTGGGAATGTTTTTAGGTATCGGTATCTCAGTTGGTGTATTTACCGGCTTTGGCTTGATGATGATGTCGATTACGGCGGAGAAACAGCAGCGGGTGACTGAGCAGCTACTAACGATTATTTCGCCACGAGAGTGGATGGATGGCAAAATTGTTGGGATCACCTTACACAGTTTGAAAGCGATGGTATTCATCGGTTTATTCTTTGGCGCTATCGCATTACTTGCTGCAAGCTTTAGCAGCGAGGGTTCGGTGAGTTTTACCTTTGACCCCTTTGTTGTGATTGCGTCGTTTGTTTTTGTCATGCTCGGTCTGCTAATGATTAATGCGATGCTGGCAGGTTTTTCAGCAACGATTGACGA
>NZ_DEYI01000069.1:23705-23843 GCF_002364475.1 Idiomarina sp. UBA3162 | reverse complement strand
TCATTATTATAAAATTTTCATAACCTTTTATCCATTCATCTTCTAAATACTGATATGTATATTTCATATATACATTAACAAGTTTATATATTTATATATGTATTTATATATATTTATAAATAAATATATATTTATTTA
>NZ_DEYI01000069.1:16445-23687 GCF_002364475.1 Idiomarina sp. UBA3162 | reverse complement strand
CCATTCTTGAATAGTATAATTATCTGACATACTTAAATTACATCTTGCACAAATTGGTTTAATATTATTAATATCTAATGTCCCACCTTTTGACTCTGGTTGATCATGACCAACATGATAATCAAATGGATTAATTAAATTCTCACACCAATCTACATAACATTTATGTTCAAATACTTTACCAAATGATGCTATCCAACATTGTTCTCTGATTGCTTTTGGGATAGTTTTCTTTTTATATTTATTGCATTTATTACTTATAAGTTTTTGTCTTTGTTTAGGCATTTAATTAAATATGATAATTATATTTAAATAAATATATATTTATTTATATATGATATTTCTGTGAAATGTTTTATTAATCCACTCCACCAACCAACTACTGTCATTTGTTTAATTTGTTCTTCTATATACTTTATATCGTTCCATATCAAGCATATCTCCGGCAGTGTATAAAGCATTATGTGCAAATGATTTATATTTATTTGCAGGTATCGATAATGCGCGTTTTAAACGCCAGGTGGTGCCCGGCGATACTATCCATTTTTATGTCACTTTCGAGAAAGAACGCCGTGGGATCTGGAAGTTTTCCGGTCGCGCTGAAGTTGACGGTGAATTAGCAGCAAGCGCTGAAATTATTTGCGCGAGAAGGGAAGTCTAGTGATCCACGAAACTGCTATTATCGATTCGTCGGCTAAACTAGGGAATAACGTTTCTGTTGGCCCGTGGACGATTATTGGACCTAACGTAGAAATTGGTGATGATTGCGATATTCGCTCGCATGTAGTCATCAAAGGACCGACAAAAATCGGCGCCCGTAATACCATCTATCAGTTCGCAAGCGTGGGCGAAGATTGTCAGGATAAAAAGTACGCAGGCGAACCCACACGATTAGAGATTGGTGATGATAACGTCATTCGTGAGTCGGTGACAATTCACCGTGGTACTATCCAAGACGAAGGTATCACGCGTATCGGCGATCGTAACTTGCTGATGGCCTACGTGCACGTTGCGCACGATTGCATGATCGGAGACGATAATATTTTCGCCAACTTAGTCACCCTGGCAGGTCATGTTCATGTAGGCAACCAAGTCATTTTGGGCGGTTTGACTGGCGTTCATCAATTTTGTCATATCGGCTCGCATGCCTTCGCAGCGGTCAACTCCATCGTTGTCCAAGACATTCCACCGTTTGTGATGGCGCAAGGTCATAATGCGCGGCCTCGCACTATAAACTCTGAAGGTTTAAAGCGTCGACAATTCAGTGACCAAGAAATCCGCAATATTCGTCGTGCTTATAAGCTGTTATATCGCTCGAGCCTGACTGTTGAAGAGGCGATACAGCAGATAGAAACGCTTGAAGAGCCCAAATTGGCCGACTTCATTAAGTTTGTTCAACAATCACAACGCGGCATTATTCGACCCTAATGGACAAAGCACAAACGCCTGTTAAAGTTGCGTTAGTCGCAGGTGAACACTCGGGCGATATACTCGGTTCAGGCCTCATGGCCGCATTGAAGTCGCGCTATCAAGATGTTGAGTTCATCGGTGTGGGGGGGCCTCTCATGGAACGTGAGGGGCTCAGCTCGTTCTTTCCGATGGAAGACTTGTCGATTATGGGGCTAGCGGAAGTGGTGCGCCACTTACCTAAGCTATTAAAACACCGCAGACAGTTAGTCGAGTTTCTTAAGCAACAGCAACCTGACGTCTTTATTGGTATTGACGCCCCTGATTTTAATCTAACGGTCGAGAAGCGACTCAAAGCAACCGGTATTAAAACCGTTCACTACGTTAGTCCATCGGTCTGGGCCTGGCGTAAAGGACGGATTAAGGGGATAAAGGAAGCCGTTGACCATGTGTTGTGCTTGTTACCGTTCGAAAAGCAGTTCTATGATCAACACGATTTACCCGCGACCTTTGTGGGCCACCCGCTGGCGGATGCTATTCCTCGCGAAAGCGATAAAGTTGCGGCTAGAAGCGACTTAGGGCTAGCCGAGTCGGGCACCTATATTGGCTTGCTACCTGGCAGCCGCAAAGGTGAATTAGCGCGCATGGCGCCGGTTTTTTTACACGCCTGTAAAACGCTTAAAGCCAATCATCCAGAGTTACAGTTTGTCGCGCCTATGGTGAACCAAGCTCGCGCTGATGAATTGAGGTCGTTATTAACAGAAAGTGGCATGCAAGCGGACGTACAGATCGTTCTTGGGCGCAGCCGTGAGGTGATGAGCGCTTGTGACTATCTGCTATTAACATCGGGCACAGTAGCGCTCGAGGCTCTTTTGATTAAACGGCCGATGGTGGTTGCCTATCGTTTCGCTTGGCTGTCTTACCAAATCATTAAGCGGCTTTTCCATGCCCCTTTCTTTTCATTACCGAACCTCTTAGCAGGGCGTGCGATTGTACCGGAACTCGCGCAAAGTGATGCCAGTGTCGAACGGATAGTTGCCAACATGGAGCAATTGCTGCAGTCGGATAACCAAGCGCTACTTGAACAATTTGATAGCATTCACCAACAACTTGACCAATCTGCTAGTCAGGTTGCTGCAGATGTGGTGAGTAAGCTTCTAAAAAATTGAACTTAATTAAGGAAATTATGCGCTAATAACACTAAAAAATCTGATCTAATATGAATGTATTCAATAGATTGGAGTTTAGATATGGGTTTATTAGTCGACGGTAATTGGCACGACAAATGGTATGACACCAAAAAACATGGTGGACGCTTCGTTAGAAGTGAGTCACAGTTTCGTAACAGTATCGAGCCTGGTGGTGAGTTTTCGCCTGAGTCGGGTCGTTACCATTTATTCGTATCTTATGCGTGTCCTTGGGCACACCGTGCGCTGATTTTTAGAAAGCTTAAAGGCCTAGAGTCTCACATTGACGTGTCGGTGGTTCATCCTTTAATGCTGGAAAACGGTTGGGAGTTTTCCACTGCTCCGCTTAACGATCCGCTCTATCAGTCTGACTTTCTCTACCAGCTCTACTTGAAAGCCGACCCTAACTATTCTGGTCGAGTGACGGTGCCTGTATTGTGGGATAAGCAACACGAAACCATCGTCAATAATGAGTCAGCCGAAATCATACGTATTTTTAATTCCGCGTTTAATGAATTAACCGGCAATGACCTGGACTTTTATCCCGAAGCGCTGCAACAAGAAATTGATGAAGTCAACGAGCGGGTTTATCACGGTATCAATAATGGTGTTTATAAGTGTGGCTTCGCGACTGAACAGAGCGCCTATGAAGAGGCATTCGAAGCGCTTTTTGACGCGTTGGATTGGGTCGAAGAACGTTTAGACGGACGCGACTACTTAGTTGGCGACCAACTCACTGAAGCGGATTGGCGTTTGTTCACTACGCTTGTGCGTTTTGATGCCGTCTATTTTGGCCACTTCAAAGCTAACAAATACCGGATTAGTGACTATCCACGCATGCGTGACTATTTAAGCCGTTTATTCCACTATCCAGGCGTTGCAGAGACAGTAGTGATGGATCATATCAAGCGCCACTACTACGGCAGCCATAAAACTATTAACCCCACTCAGATTGTCCCAGTGGGTCCTGAGTTATCATTTTAAGGAATCACGTATGGGTATCGTTAAACGCGTAAAAGGGATAGCCGCGCAAGATGGTGCCGGCGTTAAGTTGTCGCGCATCATTAATCAACCGACTTTTAAGCATCAGGATCCTTTTTTGATGCTCGATGAATTTCGTTCGGATGATCCCGATGATTATATTGCCGGGTTTCCACCTCATCCTCATCGCGGCTTTTGTACACTGACTTATATGTTAGCCGGACAAATGGCGCATGAAGACTCGGTAGGGAACCAAGGTCTGGTTGGCGCCGGTGGTGTGCAATGGATGAAAGCAGCGCGTGGGATCATCCATGCGGAAATGCCCAAGCAAACGGACGGTTTGATGTGGGGCTTCCAGTTATGGATTAATCTGCCTGCGAAATATAAGATGGATGAGCCAGAATGGTTTGACTACAAAACGGATACCATTCCTGAGGTTGAGTTGCAAAACGGTATTCTTCGTCTAATTGCGGGAAACTACGATGATAAACAGGGCCCCGTTTCATTGCCGGAGCAACGGTTGTTCATTGCTGATCTGCGCTTAAACGAAAAAGCTCGCGAGCAATTAGCGTTGGCTCAGCATACAACACAGCTGATGTATGTTTATCAAGGCGCTCTTTTGCTTGATGGCGAGCGCGTTGAACGTGGTGAGCTAGCCGTTCTTGATAGGCAAGCTGCGACTTTAGATGTTACTGCTGATCAGGACAGTGGTGCCATGATTTTAATGGGCGATGCGCTGGGCGAATCAATCAGTCAATACGGCCCGTTTGTCATGAATACGCCCGAAGAAATTGAACAAGCAATTCGTGACTATCAACAGGGTAAGCTGACTCAAGGTTAACTCAGATTGAAACGAGCTGTTTGCTTAATTAATTGTTCATAGCGCGCTGCGTGGGATGCCGTTAGTGTCATCCCTTGCAGGGTGCGCAAACAGGAGAGACATTCTTTTTTCAAAAAGCCAATTTCATTATCCGAATTGGCTTCTGCACAATACCTGACTGCTGCTTGAATAAAGTTGAGTGCCGCGCCACTATTTAAAGGTGCCATCTTTAAAGCTTCTCTGAAACTATTAAGCGCCTCTTTGTAGCGGCGATCTTCGTATTCTTGAATGCCTCGTTCATGCATTTGCCGGAATTGTGTGCGTCGTTGCTCTGAGCGCGATACTCGATCCCGCATCAGGCGCTGGGTGTATTCATCAATAGTGAAGAGTTGTTGATATTGTTGAACAATGTCATCGGCTTTTTCAAACTCACCTAAATCCATTAAAATGGCAACCACATCAAAACTGACCTCCTCAGGTAAGCTGTTACCTGCCGCTAAGTCATCGCCAAAAATTTGGTTTAATCGACTTTGCGCCTCACGCAAGCGCCCGTTAAAGGCATCGATGCGTGACAACAAAATGGATTCAATGGTTTCAAAAGAAATATCCGAATACACGAGATTTTCATCAAAACGTGCCCGTTGCAGCTCCATTGTCGCTTCGGTTTGATATTTAGCAATCTGTTGCCGGGTCTCAGCATGCTCTGCAGCGTCTAGGATAGCGCGGAGATAATTGCATAGATGCTGCACATTACGGTGCACTGAGGTACGTGCAATTTGTAGCACGTTATTCATTGCCTGTTTGGCTATTTCGTAGTTTTCGGAATCGCGCGCGATACGCGCGAGTAACGTCTGTCGTTCGATTGAAAAGGGCGCCATGGTAATCGCGATTCGGGCGCTATCCAACGCATCATCCATCGCTTCTTTACTCAGAAAACAACGGGTTTTTAGATCATGCGCTTCAATAGCATTGGGCATTTTTTTTATAACCGCGGCGATAAGCTCAAGGGCGTCGTCAGGGCGTTGTTGTAGCAACCGTGTCTCAGCTTGCTTAAGGCGGGCCCAACTTTGTCCGCCTTCATCGAGCAAGTGCTCAATCGCGTTGTCAGCGGCGTCTAACTGACCGGTTTTATTAAATAGTTCAATCTGCAGCTTTTGACAATAAGCAGCATACCGGCTTTGCGCGTTGATGTGCTTCTGACACGCCTCGATACACTGTTCGTAGTCTTTGTTGTAGAGCGATTTAAAGACATCCCTTAGCCACATTCTACGTTTGTAGGCACGCAACAAACGAGCACGTAAAACACGATGCGAAAAAGGTTTTGTGAGGTAGTCGTCGGGCTGCAGCTCGAGTGCGCTCAGTACCATCGGACGGGTATTATCACCGGTAATTATAAAAAACAGCGTTTCAGGTTTGAGCATGCCGCGTTGGCGAAGCTCTTCTAACACCTGGCGACCGTTTTTACCTCGACCCAAGTTATAGTCAACCAGCAAAATATCATAGGGGCGACGCGCGTAGGCTGCAATGCCGGCCTCGCCAGTGCGTTTAGCATCAACTTCTTTGGCACCTAAATTAATCAGTAAACCTTTCAACATGACTTGAAAGGCCTTTTGATCCTCAATAATCAAGACGCGTTTGTCTGATAAATCCAGTGCTTCGCTCATACCGTACATTGCTTAAGACAAGTTGACATCAGCATACTGTTAAACATGGGCTATGTTAAGCTTGGAATAGCGCTAAGTAGATAATATTTTGAATAAAAGTTAAAAATGGATTCGTTATGAAAGCAGCAAGGATTAAAGACGGACGCATCGAATGGACAGAAGTTGAACAATCAAAAGCGTTAGACAGTCATCAAGTAAGGATAGCGATTAGCCACGCAGGCATGAATCGTGCCGATTTAATGCAGGTTGCAGGTGCTTATCCTCCACCCCCGGGTGCATCTGACATTCCTGGTCTTGAATGCAGCGGAACAATCCTTGAAGTAGGTGCCGACGTAGACGCTTTCAACGTAGGCGATAAGGTGTGCGCGTTGCTAGCCGCTGGGGGCTACGCGGAACAAGTCGTTGTTGATCAGCAGCAAGTCTTACCCTTGCCCAAGGGTTGGTCACCGGAGCAAGGTGCGGGTTGGTTGGAGACGTTTGCAACGGCATTTTTGAATGTGTTCCAACTCGCCCGCGTAAAGTCACATGAGCGCGTATTGATACATGCGGCAGCAGGTGGTGTGGGAACGTCGTTGATTCAGTTATGTAAGGAAAAAGGTATTGCGTCGGTGGCCGTTGTCGGCACTGATGAGAAGCAGCAGTTCTGTCGCAAACTGGGTTCGCACATGACGATCAATCGACATCATGAGCGTGACTGGCAGCAACTTGACAGTGAGGGTGTTGATGTCATCTTAAACCCGATTGGGGGCGACTCGATTGCGCGTGATCAAGGTTTTTTAAATACTGAGGGTCGCATTATTCTCATTGGATTGATGGGTGGACGCGAAGGTCAGGTTGATTTTGGACGCATGCTAATAAAACGCCAACGTATTATTGGTTCAACGTTGAGAGCGCTGTCAGCTGAACGTAAAGGAAGTATCTTACGAGAATTGTGGGATGAATTCGGGGCAGCGTTTAGTGCCAAGCGTATTACGCCGATACTGGATAGAGTCGTTGCAGCCAAAGATGTTAATGAAGCAATGGATTACGTACGTGAAAATAGAACGTTTGGTAAAGTGATTTTGGATATGCAAGAAAACTAGGAAAAAGTGGTGGAGGGGGCAGGATTCGAACCTGCGAAGGCTGAGCCGGCAGATTTACAGTCTGCTCCCGTTGACCGCTTGGGTACCCCTCCAGATTGATG
>NZ_DEYI01000069.1:0-16159 GCF_002364475.1 Idiomarina sp. UBA3162 | reverse complement strand
GTCAGATTTACAGTCTGATCCCTTTGACCGCTCGGGAACCCCTCCATCAGAAGAGCGCGTATGATAGCAACCTGAACTCGGTTGTAAAGGGTTAACTAAAAAAACTCATTATTTCTCGTACTTCGCCGATAACACCTATGTGTCAATCAGCGGAGCATCTGATGCAGGCGGTACGAGAATTACAGTTCGATCCTTTTGTCGAAAAAGTAGAGTCGTTTGCCAACCAAGCACTCAATGGTGGCTTTGCGGCGACCTTTGCTTACTGGGTTTCGGCACTTAGCGAACAGCCGTCTATTGATGGAGCACAAAAGGCTGCGCCTGATTGGCAGCGCCTTATTGGTGCGGCTAAACCTCGACCACTGGGTGCTGATGCTGATTATCAAATTCCTTCGGGCGTGTATACTCACGCCGCCGAACTTGCTCAACAACGTCTCAATGACGCATTAAAACCGCAGCCGTTGGTGCTTGATGCGTCGAATAACCGACTTCCCATTGAGTTGATCGCGAATCTAGATTGGCAAACGCGTAAGCGTCGACAACGCACTCAACTCAAAGCAGCGAACCCTCCACGTCGTAACAACCCATCGCGCTTATATGATGTTTTGCAATCGATGGGTATAGAAGATCACCAATCGCTCATGTAAGCTGACAGCTATCAAGTTGTCAGTGAAAGAATGGGCATGAAACTTCACCCGCAAGACGCAGAGCGTATCGAGCAGTTTATTGAACATTTGTGGCTTGCCCATGGTGTTAGTGAAAACACGCAGGCGGCCTATCGTAGTGATTTGAAAAAGTTCTGTGAGTTCTTAGCGGAACAAAAGCTTGGATTAACACAGGTTACAGCAACGTCTGTGCAGGACTACTTGCTATGGCGGCGTACGCAGGGCATGTCGCCCCGCAGCACATCTCGGTTTCTAAGTGCGATGAAAAAGTTGACGCCTTTCGCACTCAAACAGAGCTGGTTTAGCAGTGATCCCATCGCCAAGTTAAAGCGCCCCAAGATGAGTCCACCGGTTCCGCATTCGTTAACCGAAGCGGATGTCTTGGCATTGTTAGATGCGCCCAATGTTGAAACGCCTATCGGGTTGCGTGATAGAGCGATGCTTGAGGTATTATACGCCACCGGATTACGGGTTACGGAACTCGTGCGGCTACAGTACGAACAGGTGTCCTTACAGCAAGGACTGGTTCGGGTCATTGGTAAAGGTGATAAAGAACGTTTGGTTCCTCTTGGAGAGGAGTCGGTTGAGTGGTTATCGCGCTATTTGAAACACGGCCGACCAGCGCTTAGTGAACGTAGCTCTGGGTGGGTGTTTATCACTCAGCGAGGTACATTATTAACCCGACAAGCGTTCTGGTACCGTATTAAAGCCTACGCTCAGCAAGCTCACATCAGTGCGCACTTGTCGCCTCATACGCTTCGCCATGCGTTTGCAACACACCTACTTAATCACGGTGCTGATTTACGTGTACTACAGATGTTATTGGGGCATAGCGATTTATCGACAACACAAATTTATACACAAGTAGCAAAAGAACGCTTGCAGCAAATGCATGCAGCGTTTCATCCGAGAGGTTAATTGAGGTCAGTATGAAGTTGGGTCTTAGAGTAAAAACTGTTGCAGTCTCACTGCTGTTTATGTCGGCTAGTGCATGGGCCGACCAACAACCGGATACCAGTAAGCTCGAGCAGCTTGGTATTGAGGTGATGAGCATTAAACCTTCAGGTATCGAGGGTGTTTTTGAGCTTTCAACTAACCAAGGCATTGTTTATTTGTCCGAAGATGGTGAAAACTTGTTGGCGGGTAGTCTGTATAAACTGTCTACCGGAGCTCCTGAAAACAAAACCGAGCAAGCATTACAAACGCTACGTAAGGCTAAAGTTGCTGAACATCAGGATGAAATGATTACTTACAGGTCGTCAAAGGAAAAGCACGTCGTTACCATTTTCACTGATACAACCTGTGGTTATTGCCAAAGACTTCACAATAATCTGGGAAGCTACTTGGATAAAGGTATCACTGTTCAATACCTGGCATTTCCGCGCGGTGGTCTAGGCTCAAAAGGTGGACGTGAATTGCAACAAGCATGGTGCGCAAAGGATGGCTCAGAAGCGTTATCATCTTTGTTTAACGAGCAAGCGATCAGTGCAACCACGTTATGTGATAACCCTGTGGCTCAACATTATCGCCTCGGGCAGATGTTAGGAGTGACGGGTACGCCAGCACTTATTCTGCCGGATGGACGCATGCTGGCTGGCTTAAGAACGCCCGATGCGATAATAAACGAAATCCAAGCTGCTCGTTAGTTATGTCGTTAAGAACAGTCAAACGGTATCCCAATGCACCGGTTGAACAGTTACCGACTGAGTGGCCAGAGGTGATACGGCAGATATTAGCGCACCGAGGAATAACGGAAACCGAACAACTGGATCTCAACTTGCGCGGAATGGCGCACTATTCACAGTTACGGAATATTGATGCCGCCTGTGACGCGCTGTTGCAAGCGCGAGAACAAAACCAAGCTATCGTCATCTGCGGTGACTTCGATGCCGATGGCGCAACCAGTACGGCATTATTAATGTCTGCCTTACCTGAAATGGGGTTTCATAACGTAAGTTACCGCGTGCCGAATCGAATGACTGAGGGTTATGGCCTTTCGGCTGCTATTGTTGACCAGCTGGCGCAGCAACAGGTTGGGCTGATAATCACGGTCGACAATGGCATCGCGGCGCATGATGCGGCAACACGGGCCGCCGAATTAGGCATCACGTTAGTGATTACCGACCACCATTTAGCGCCTACGACGTTGCCGAAGGCGGCTGCAATAGTGAATCCTAATCAACCAGGCTGTGAGTTTCCGAGTAAAGCGTTAGCGGGTGTAGGCGTCGCGTTTTATCTATTAGCGGCGCTACGTGCACGGCTGCGTGAAGCGGGGCAACCGACACCCAACTTAGCCGACTTTCTTGATTTGGTCGCGCTAGGTACGGTCGCTGATGTGGTGCCGCTCGATAAAAATAATCGTATTTTGGTTCAGCAAGGTCTCAATCGAATTAAAGCCGGTCAGTGTCGCGCGGGTATTCGTGCCTTAATTGAGCAAAGTGGGCGCGATATTGCAAAGTTACAAGCGAGTGACTTAGGGTTTGCCATCGGTCCTCGTATTAATGCCGCGGGGCGTCTTGATGATATCAGCCTCGGTATCGAATGTTTGTTAGCCTCGTCAGAGCGCGCGCAACAGCTTGCTCAAACATTGTGTGATTTGAATAAGCAGCGACGCGAAATCGAGGCAGATATGAAAGCGGAGGCGGAGTCTATTGTGAGCCAACTCCAACTCGATAACCAAGGCCAGTTGCCCAACGTCATCGTGCTCTATAACGAACAGTGGCATAGCGGGGTGATTGGTATCGTCGCAGGGCGTGTTAAAGAGCGAACCCACCGTCCGGTGATTGTGTTTGCTAAAGAAAGTGATACCCACTTAAAAGGCTCCGCGCGCTCGATTGATGGTGTACATATTCGCGATTTACTTGAACGCGTAGACACTCAATATCCCGATGTAATTGAACGCTTTGGTGGTCATGCGATGGCCGCTGGGCTGTCCTTAGCCAAAGCACAACTGAACAGCTTTCAAAAGGCGGTGTCACAAGCGGCTGCCGAGTGGCTAACGGATGAGATTGTACAGCCGATTATATGGTCTGATGGTGAATTGTCCGATGAGCAATTGAATATTGAGTTTATTCAACAACTCGATGGTTTAGGACCATGGGGACAAAAATTTCCAGAACCTATTTTTGACGGCGAGTTTCGGATACTGCAGCAGCGTATTGTAGGTGAGAAACATCTTAAGCTCGTCGTTCAAAGCCCCCAAGGCGGTATTTTCGATGCCATATCGTTTTTTTGTGATATTGAGCAGTGGCCCAATCATCAGTGTCAGTGGGTCGAACTTGTCTATAAACCACAGCTGAATCATTTTCGCGGACGTACTTCAGTGCAGTTGTTGGTGGAGCAACTGCGCGCTTTGCGGTAAAATACCCGTTTATGCCAATTAAACAACTAAGGGTCATGTGATGTTTGAGACAAACGCCACTTACAATGCCATTAAAGAGATGCGCTCACGCAGTGAGGCGCTCAGGGGGTATCTTTGACTACGCTCATAAAAAGGAGCGTTTAGAAGAAGTTACTCGAGAGCTCGAACAACCAGAAGTGTGGGATGATCCGCCAACAGCTCAAAGCTTGGGGAAAGAACGTGCTGCACTCGAGCAAGTGATTGAAACACTCGATAACTTAGAACAAGGCTTAGAGGATATCGAAGGGTTAGTTGACTTGGCTGTGGAAGCCGAGGATGAAACAACCTTTAATGAAGCCGAAGACGAGCTGCAGGAGTTATTAACTCAGCTTGAGGCGCTTGAGTTTCGCCGCATGTTTTCACGCGATAACGATTCAGCTGATTGTTACGTGGATATTCAGTCAGGCTCGGGCGGTACGGAAGCTCAGGACTGGGCTAACATGTTGCTACGTATGTACTTGCGATGGGCTGAGGCACACGAATTTAAAACGGAAATTACTGAGCTGTCTGAAGGTGAGGTCGCAGGTATTAAATCGGCGACGGTGCGCATTGCCGGTGAATATGCGTATGGTTGGTTACGTACCGAAACCGGTGTCCATCGTTTAGTGCGTAAGTCGCCTTTTGATTCCGGTAACCGCCGTCATACGTCCTTCGCCTCAGTGTTTATCTATCCCGAAGTCGATGATGATATCGAAATAGAAATCAATCCGTCGGACTTGCGTATCGATACCTATCGAGCCTCTGGCGCCGGTGGTCAGCACGTTAACCGAACCGATTCAGCGGTGCGAATAACCCATGAACCCACAGGGATTGTGGTGCAATGTCAAAGCGATCGCTCGCAACATAAAAATAAAGACTCTGCGATGAAGCAATTAAAAGCGAAATTGTATGAGTTAGAGATTCAAAAACAGAACGAAGATAAACAAGCGCTGGAAGATTCAAAGGCGGATATCGGCTGGGGCAGTCAAATTCGTTCGTATGTACTCGATGATGCGCGCATCAAAGATTTGCGTACCGGCGTCGAGAATAGAAACACACAGGCGGTGTTAGATGGTGCGCTCGACCCATTTATCGAAGCAAGCTTAAAAAGCGGCCTGTAGCCAAGTTAAGTCGCGATAGAAACGTATTCGAAGAGGAAGCAAGATTATGACAGATAAGTCGCAAACGCCAGAAGTTGATGTAAACGAACAAATCGCGCAACGAAAAGCGAAGTTAGCGGCGTTACGCGAGAAGGGCGTTGCCTTTCCAAATGACTTTCGCCGTGATTCACTGGCAAAGGATCTTCACGCTGAGTATGACGAGGCGGACAAAGAGTCGCTTGAGCAACAGGGCGTTCGCGTTAAAGTCGCGGGTCGAATGATGACCCGTCGTATCATGGGTAAAGCGAGTTTTGCGACGATTCAAGATATGTCGGGCAGAATTCAGCTCTATGTAGCTCGTGATAATTTGCCAGAAGGCTTCTATAACAGTGAGTTTAAAAAGTGGGACTTAGGCGACATCGTTGGCGCCAGTGGCGTGCTGTTTAAAACAGGGACAGGCGAACTGAGTGTTTTAGTTGATGACGTACGTCTTTTGACTAAGGCGCTGCGTCCTCTGCCTGATAAGTTTCATGGTTTGGCGGATCAAGAGACACGCTATCGCCAACGTTACCTTGATTTGATTACTAATGAAGAATCGCGCAACACGTTCTTGGTGCGTTCTCGTGTCATTGATTACATTCGTCGCTACCTAAACGAACAGCAGTTCCTTGAAGTTGAGACACCGATGATGCAAACCATTCCAGGTGGTGCTGCTGCGCGTCCATTTTCAACTCACCATAATGCGTTAGATATGGAGCTATTCCTAAGAATCGCTCCAGAGCTTTATCTCAAACGTCTCGTGGTCGGTGGTTTCGAAAAAGTATTTGAAATCAACCGTAACTTCCGCAATGAGGGATTATCGACACGTCATAACCCTGAGTTCACTATGTTGGAGTTTTACTGGGGCTACGCAGATTATTTCGACTTGATGGATATGACGGAGGATATGCTGCGTGGTATCGCTCAAGATGTATTAGGTTCAACCACATTTGAAAGTGGCGGTGTGACCTACGATTTTGGCCAGCGCTTCGAGCGCATGACGGTGTTAGAGGCGATTATCAAGTATATGCCTGAAGTTACCGAGGCGCAGCTCAACGACCGTGAGCAAGCGACCGCTATCGCAGAGCAAGTCGGTGTGGATGTTAATTCAGCTTGGGGTCTGGGTAAAATTCAGATCGAGATTTTCGAAACCGTTGCTGAGCACCGCTTGATCCAACCAACGTTCATCACTGCGTATCCGGCCGAGGTGTCACCTTTGGCACGTCGTAATGACGACAATCCATTTGTGACCGATCGCTTTGAGTTTTTTGCGGGTGGACGCGAGTTGGCCAATGGCTTCTCGGAGCTGAATGATGCAGAAGACCAAGCTCAACGATTCCGCGATCAAGTGGAAGCTAAAGAGGCGGGCGATGATGAAGCGATGTTCTATGACGAGGATTACGTCACCGCGCTTGAGCATGGCATGCCGCCAACGGCGGGTGAGGGTATCGGTATTGACCGTTTGGTGATGTTGTTGACAGATTCATCGACCATCCGAGACGTACTCTTATTCCCACATATGCGTCCTAAAGCAGATTAAGTCCAAAATAATCTAACAGCCACCCTTGCCGGGTGGCTTTTTTTTGGTCTACCATTTAATAAAATAGAAAATAGAGACAAGGAAACGCTCTTTACTATTCAATTTTATTAAACGTTATCTGTCGGAGAGTGAATGTACCATCTAGAGTTTGACACACCGCTTGGCCACATGGTGGCTATGGCAAATGAGGCGCACTTGACGGGTCTTTATTATAAGGACCAAAAGAATGTGCCTGATTTAAGCCAGTCGGTCGTCAACCATAAGCACCCTGTATTGGTGCAAACGCAATCGCAACTCGAGGAATATTTCGCAGGCTCGCGTCAGAAATTCAGCTTACCACTGCGTGTGAAAACAACTGAGTTTCAACAGCAAGTGTTGTCAACACTGATTAAAGTACGCCCCGGTGAAACGCTGTCATATAAATGTATTGCTGAGCGTATTGGACGACCTAAAAGCGTACGCGCAGTTGCCAACGCGGTCGCACGAAATCCGTTTATTATCGTGATCCCATGTCATCGCGTAATAGGTATCAAAGGCGAGTTACGGGGTTTTTCGGCGGGAGTACATCGAAAACAAGCACTCATTGATCGAGAACAAAAATTAAGGGGCGAATAATCGCCCCTTAATTCACTAAACCATTAATCAAAAAGTGATTAGTGGTCTTCACCGTCCGCGTGAACGTGACCGTGTTCAAGCTCTTGCTCAGTTGCGTCACGCACTTCAACAACTTCGACATCAAAGTTCAAGTTTACGCCTGCTAATGGGTGGTTACCATCGACAGTAACTTCGTCGTCGTTAACTTCGACGATGATCACTGATTGGTCGCCTTGGTCAGTGCTAGCACGGAACTGCATACCGGGTTGAACATCGTTTTCACCAAACAAGTTACGTGGAACTGTTTGAATCAAGCCTTCGTGACGTTCGCCGTATGCTTCTTCAGGACCGATTTCGGCAGTGAATTTTTCGCCGACTTCTTTACCTTCCAATGCATTTTCTAAACCAGGGATCAGCATGCCTCGGCCATGGATAAAGCTGAGTGGATTGCCTTCCTTAGACTGATCCAATGTTTGGCCTTCAGCTGTTTTCACAGTGTAATGGATGGCGACCACTTTATTCGGGGCAATTGCTTCGCTCATAATAGTTAACCTAATTGATACGGCAGTGTGTGTATTTCCAAGAGACTATCGTCGTCACCTCGCAAACGGAGCGGAGTACCCATCTCAATATCAATTGGTAGCACCGCTAAACCATCTACTTGGGTGTCGGTACGATTCACTGCCAAAATTATCGTACCTCCTCGACGCCAATTTTCACCCACTTTTCGTTCAACTTCCGCCCCCGCATTAACGGGATTGTTTGCGGAGCCACTCACACGAAAGAGTGCGCGCTTTTGTTTACCCAAGTAACGCATTCGGGCAACAGTCTCTTGGCCGATATAACAACCTTTTTTAAAATCAATACCGTCCCATGCTTGTACATTAAGCATTTGCGGCACAAATTGTTTTGCAAGTTCATTGTTGAGTTGAGGGCGCACCCGTTCAATTTCAAGGGCATCCCATAACTTTTCGTCAGAATTGCTGGCAATTTTTGTTTTATATATTAGCACGAACTGGTTTGGATCGCTGCCCACCTTGACTTGCGCAAGTAATTCATTTGGCTGCGGGGCTGCCAACGTATCAGTCGGATTGATGGCACCTACTAAATGAATGTCTTTGGTCTTATCTTCAAACGAAACCTTATTGAATACGCCATACTTCTCGAATTGAGCCAACGAAGCGGTGATCGCGGAGTGCTTTAGGATAAGCCAAAATTCGTTATCGGACTGACAATAGAGCCAAAACACACTCAAGGTTTTACCGGTTGGCTCGCAATGCGCTGAATAGCAATGCGCTCCCGGTTTCAAGTCGCTAATGTTAGCGGTCAGTTGACCTTGCAAAAAACTACGGGCGTCGTCGCCACTCACTGCGAGAACGCCATAACTCTCCAGCGGGCACAACATTGTCTCGCGTACAGAAGCGTGTTCTGACATGACTTTGCTCATTTAAAAGGCTCCTTTAATTGCCATGTCATGCTAATATGAGGCTATTGAAATTGAATTCAAGGCTGGGAGTAAAAATGTTCACGTTAAAGCAATCCGAGGAAGTACTAAAAGATAAGCGTCGCCTTAAGTGGGCGTGTCGTCGCGGTATGCTGGAGCTCGATGTGTTGTTCGAACCCTTTGTGGATGAAGCCTACGATCACTTGAGTGAGGAAGATAAAGCAGTGTTTCGTCGTCTTGTGACCTGTGATGATCCCGATTTATTTGCGTGGTTTATGGGCCATAAAACGTCTCCAGATCCCGAATTACAACGCATGGTTGATTTGATGCTGGCGCGGGTCAAAGTATAAACGATAACGGGATGGTCCATTTGCAGATTGGTACAACACTGCTGTCACTGAGTGAAAATAGACTGCAGTGGTGGGTCGATGGCGAGCCTTGGCACGGTCGATTTTTTTGGCAGTGCCTTTTCAATACCTGGTTACTGGTTCGATTAAGTAGAGAAGCGCTATCAAATCAGCGCCAAAGTCTTTATTTCTGTATTCGGCGAAATCAGCTCACGCCGGCGCTATGGTGTCAGCTCCGACGCGGCCTTATCTGCCAACTATAAGTGCTGTGGTACCAAGTGAGTCGGTTTCGCATTTGGATCCAGATCAGGGTAGTCTAGCGTGTAATGCAACCCACGACTTTCCTTACGCGCAAGCGCACTATGAACAATCAGCTCTGCTACCTGCACTAAGTTGCGCAACTCGAGCAAATTATTACTGACTTTAAAGTTACTGTAGTAGTCGTGTATCTCTTGTTGCAGTAGCTGTATGCGATGCAGCGCTCGCTCAAGACGTTTGGTGGTTCTAACAATCCCCACATAGTCCCACATAAATAAACGCAATTCATGCCAGTTGTGCTGGATAACGACTTCTTCATCGGAGTCACTCACCTGGCTGTCATCCCAAGCAGGGAGGCGATCGACAATCGGTGTCTCGTGACTTTGTTGAAGAATATGCTGGGCGGCAGCACGCGCGAACACTAAACATTCGAGAAGTGAATTACTCGCCATACGATTAGCTCCGTGCAGGCCGGTATACGCGACTTCTCCTACTGCATACAGTCTGGGTAAGTCAGTTTGCGCGTTGAGGTTGGTGGTAATCCCCCCACACGTATAGTGTGCCGCGGGCACAACCGGTATCGGCTGCTGACTCATATCGATGCCCAAACTCAAACATTTCTCGAAAATAGTGGGGAAGTGTTGTTTTAAAAACGCCTCACTCTTATGCGAAATATCAAGATACATGCAGTCGGCACCTAAGCGCTTCATTTCGTAATCGATCGCGCGCGCGACCACATCACGAGGGGCTAATTCAGCACTTTCGTGGAAGCTATCCATAAAGCGACTGCCGTCCGGACGTCGCAACACCGCGCCTTCACCACGCAACGCTTCGGTTAGTAAAAAACTTTGTGCGTTTGGATGATAAAGGCAGGTTGGGTGGAATTGATTGAACTCCATGTTAGTTACACTACAACCCGCACGCCATGCCATAGCGATACCATCACCGCTAGCAATGTCAGGGTTACTGGTGTATTGATACACTTTACTCGAACCACCTGTAGCGAGCACTACAAAGCGCGCTGCGGCGGTTTCTACCCGCTCAAGCTTGCGGTTCCATAAATAGGCTCCATAGCAACCTAGTTCACGTTGCAAGCGTCGACCGGTTATAAGGTCGACGGCATTAAAGCGTTCGAGTACCTTGATATTGGGATGTGCCAATACCTTGCCTTGCAAGGTTGTCTGAACGGCTTTGCCGGTCGCATCGGCGGCGTGCAATATACGTCGATGGCTATGACCACCCTCTTGGTTTAGGTGGTAGGTCGGAGAATCTGCTTTTGATTCAACCTGATCAAAGCCCACGCCTTCATCAATCAGCCATTGTAAGGCTTCTCTGGCGTGACGTGTGGTAAACTCAACGGTCTCGCGCTCGCACAAACCAGCGCCAGCAATGAGGGTATCTTCAACATGGCTTTCGATACTATCAGATTCATCGAAAACAGCAGCGATACCGCCTTGGGCATAATAAGTGGAGCCTTCGGTCAGTGGTCCTTTGCTAACAATAATCACTGAATGGTGGTCTGCTAGCTGCAGGGCGGTTGTAAGACCCGCTGCACCCGAACCAATAACAAGAACATCTGATTGATAATTTGCTGCAGGTTCCATAAAGTACTCATTAAGGATTTTGCTCGATTTTACGCAAACTGAAAATTTTTGCGAACTTTTTACGAGCACGGCGGTCAGACCTAACGAATACATGAGCCGCCAGTGCTATGTAGTGATTAGCAAGGGAGAAAAGGCTCGGATGAGCGAAAAAATGACGGACCAACAGTTGGTCGAACGTGTACAAAAAGGTGATAACCGTGCATTCGACTTGTTGGTAAAAAAATACCAACACAAAGTCATGAGCTTGATCTCCCGTTATGTGAAGCAACAAGGTGATGTAGCAGACGTAGCGCAAGAGGCATTTATCAAAGCCTATCGTGCGCTACCCAAGTTTAGAGGCGAGAGCGCTTTCTATACTTGGCTCTATAGAATCGCAGTGAATACGGCGAAAAACCATTTGGTTTCACAAGGGCGCAAGCCGCCTGCTTCCGATGTGGATGCAGAAGATGCTGAGTATTATGAAGGTAGCGGAGCACTAAAGGATGCCGGGAGTCCTGAGCATCAGTTGTTAACGGATGAAATTCAAACCGTTGTGTTACGTGCTATCGACGAGTTACCAGACGACCTTAAACGCGCTATCACGTTGCGCGAGATAGAAGGTTTAGGGTACGAGGAAATCGCTGTCGAAATGGACTGCCCGATTGGTACGGTACGATCGCGTATCTTTCGGGCGCGAGAAGCCATCGATAGCCAATTAAAGCCGTTGCTAGAACGGTAATTGATAGAGGAATCTTTATGTCTAAAGCCCATTTGTCCAACGACAAGTCAGAGTCAGCGAACGATCGCCAAGAATCTTGGTCGGCGTTGTTTGATAGTGAACTCGATGCTATCGAGCAGGCAGATTTTGATGCTCAGTTGGAGGATGCAGAGCAAAGCGATAGATGGTATCGGTACAGTGTCATTAAGAGCGCTATGAAAGGCGAGCTTAATCACAACGGTCCGCTAGATATCAGTGCTGCAGTAGCTGCTGAAATCGATGCAATGCCTGCTACAAGTAATGAGGTAGATTCAGACAATGTAGTGCAAGCACACGGTAGTTCGCGCTCTGCAGCTGCTCGAAAAGCGGCGATGCGTTGGTTTAATCCGGTTGCAAAAGTTGCTGTGGCGGCGGGTGTTGCAGCAGTAGCGTTGATCACAGTGCAGACATACCAAACACCCACCGACGCCTCGGGTGTCGAACAACCATCCATTTTGACGAATCCGTTGGGTGCGCGCCAACCTGTGAGCTTTAGCCCCAACTCGACGCCGTCTGCATCGACAACGCAGCAAGCGCTCGAGCAATCCATGCGTCGTCAAGCGCAATCGTATATGATCGATCACCAACAGCAGTTAATGATGTTGAGTACTGAGGCGGCAAATAGTGAGGAGCAAGCTGAGGCTGGTAAACAACAGGACCCGCAATCTCCGTAGTAATTAAGGAATGGCTATGAAACCGGGTGTTTGGCTTGTATCACTTGCGCTGGCGTTGCTCTTGGCTTCGCCAGCGTTTGCGCAACAAGAGACTGAGCAAGTCGCGCAGAGTGATGGTGAGCGTTGGTATAATTTCATGTCAGACGCGCTGAACGAGCAGAACTTTGAGGCGTCACTCGTTTATGTGTTAGGTGATCGTATTGAACCTTACCATTGGCTGCATGCTGTTGAGGCCAGCGGTGAACAGCTCGAACTCATCGTTCAGATGAATGGGCCGGGGTTCAGAGTGCTTCGGATTGGCGATAAGGTTTCACACTTTCATCCCGCAGCGAGGGATTACTCTTTGCGCGCGCGCTCAATTAACTATCTTATTCCGCCTGCTTTCAGTCAAAAGTTTGAGCTCATTAAAGACTACTATCGTGTGGTAGCGGTAGGTGGCGCACGTGTGCTAGACAGAAAAGCACAACATATTCGGTTAATCAGTAAACATGATAACCGCTTTGGTTTTTCAGTTTGGGTCGACCGTGACTCAGGTATGCCGCTAAAAATGATGATGATTAATGAAGAAGGTGTGCCTATCGAGCAGGTTCAGATGACTAGCTTAGCGCTACGGCAAGATCCAAGCCCGCTTCTCGAAGAGTTAAAGCGCTTGTCGATGCCACCTTTAATTCAGATGTCCACATTGAACCAGCAAATGCAGAGCAATGTGCGTCCAACGTGGCAGCCTGAGGGCTTTAAACTGGTTGAGCAAAAACATCATCAGTTGGCGGTCGATGACACGCCGGTTGACCACTATCTCTTTACTGACGGTCTGACCGAATACTCAGTGTATATTGCGCCACGAGCAGCGGAACAAGCCGGCTCAATGAGTGTGATCGGTAGCCAAAATTTGTATACTGAACCTCGCAATGATGTGATAATCACCGTAGTGGGACAAATACCCATACAAACGGCAAAGCGGATTGTGGCAGAGGTACAGTAAGGAATGAAAGAGCTTGCGCAAGTGGTAGCAGTTGATGGTCAGCGAGTGACGGTCTCGACGCAACTAAAGAGTGCTTGTTCTGGTTGTGAGCAGAATAAAACCTGCGGTGCGGGTATTTTGAGTAAGGTTTTTTCAGATAGACACTCGACCTTTGTTGTCAAAACCGAATCACCGGTAACGGTAGGGGAGTATGTTGAGTTGTCGATCCCAGAACAACAGGTGACACGCTTCGCATTGTTACTTTATGGATTGCCCGTCCTCACCCTATTGTTGCTTGCAAGTGTGTTAACGTCCTTTACATCGATCACTGAGGGCTACACGATTTTGCTCTCATTTGCAGGCTTTGCTCTTAGCTTTGTCGCCTTGCGTTTGTGGTTCCGCCTTCGTGATGTGCGCGTAAATCAGTTGCTCGTTGTGAGTACACCCGCGCAACCTAGCCTGTGAAAACCGATAAATATCTTTAGTCTTGCCGCTAACATCGGTATGATCAGGCCAGTTTTGAATTCGCTTCGAGCCACAGTTGCTCGCTGATTTTTTGTAGAGGTGTATCAATGCCGGATAAGGCGTTTAAGCAAAGTAATATCAGAAACTTTTCTATTATTGCGCACATTGACCATGGTAAGTCGACCTTATCAGATCGACTCATCCAACATTGTGGCGGTTTAACTGATCGTGAAATGGCGGAACAAGTGCTCGACTCGATGGACTTGGAACGTGAGCGTGGTATTACGATAAAAGCGCAAAGTGTTACCTTGCATTACACAGCAAAAGATGGTGAAACCTATCAGTTAAACTTCATTGATACGCCAGGACACGTTGACTTCACAATTGAAGTTGAGCGGTCCTTGGCGGTTCTTGATGGCGCGGTGTGCGTGTTGGATGCAAATGCTGGTGTTGAGCCTCAAACCGAAACAGTTTGGCGTCAAGCGGACCGCTACAAGGTTCCACGGATGGTTTTTGTCAACAAAATGGACAAAATCGGGGCGGACTTTTTCAACTGTGTTGAGATGATCGAAGATCGTACAGGTGCGGTGGCCGTGCCAATCGCTTTCCCAATTGGCGCAGAGACTGAACTGGAAGGTTTGGTTGATCTTGTGACGATGGAAGAGTGGCTATGGCAGGGTGAAGACCTTGGCGCCTCTTGGATCAAAGCTCCAATCCGTGCTGAGCTGCAAGAAGCAGCTGATAAATGGCGCGCCAAATTGGTTGAATCTGCTGTCGAGCAAGATGATGAAGCCATGATGGAATATTTGGAAGGCAATGAGCCCGACGTTCCGACGCTCCGCAAGTTGATCCGCAAGGGTACTTTGGCGATGGCATTCGTGCCTGTGCTTGGTGGATCTGCATTTAAAAATAAAGGTGTTCAGCCCTTGCTGAACGCGGTTGTAGATTACTTGCCGAGCCCTCTCGATGTTGTCGACTATATGGGCTTTAAACCTGGCGATGAGACAGAAACCCGTGACATCGCCCGCCGTGCGGATGATGAAATGCCCTTCTCTGCGCTGGCGTTCAAAATCTGGAATGACCCCTTTGTTGGGTCTTTGACCTTCACACGGATTTATTCTGGCAAATTGGAAAAAGGCGATTCTTTCTTGAACTCCACTAAGGGTAGGAAAGAGCGCGTGGGTCGTATGATGATCATGCACTCCAATGACCGTGATGAAATCTCAGAAGCATTTTCTGGTGACATCATCGCTTTGGGTGGCCTGAAGGACACAACAACTGGGGATACACTTTGTGCGGTGAATGCTCCGGTGGTTCTTGAAACAATGACTTTCCCAGAGCCTGTGATCGAAATTGCGGTTGAGCCAAAAACCAAGGGCGACCAAGAGAAAATGGGCCTTGCGCTGCAGCGTCTGTCTGCTGAAGATCCATCCTTCCGCGTGGAAACTGACCTTGAATCAGGTCAGACCATCATGAAAGGCATGGGCGAGCTGCATTTGGATATCCTTGTGGATCGTATGCGCCGTGAGTTTAAAGTCGAAGCCAATATCGGTGCGCCACAGGTGGCCTATCGTGAGACCATAGGCCATGAAGTCACCCACACTTACACCCACAAAAAGCAATCGGGTGGTTCTGGTCAATATGGTGAGGTCAAGCTGACCATCACGCCAACTGAACCAGGCGAAGGTTATTCTTTCGAATCTCGCGTCGTTGGCGGCTCGGTTCCAAAGGAATATATTCCAGGTGTTGAAAAGGGTATTCGCTCCGTTATGGACAGCGGTCCTCTGGCTGGCTTCCCTGTGATCGACTTCAAAGTGGCTTTGCTTGAGGGTAAATATCACGATGTTGACTCCTCTGTTCTGGCCTTTGAGATCGCATCACGGATGTGTATGCGCGAAGGCATGCGTCTGGCTGGCGCGAAACTGCTTGAGCCTGTGATGAAGGTCGAAGTGATCACACCTGAAGAATATACAGGTGGCATCATCGGCGATTTGACATCGCGTCGGGGTCAAGTTCAGGGTCAAGAAAATCGCGGCAACGCGATTGCGATTGATGCCTTTGTGCCTTTGGCGAATATGTTTGGTTACATCAATACTTTGCGTTCCATGTCTTCGGGCCGCGCCAATTTTACCATGCAGTTCGGTCACTACGAACCTGTTCCGTCGAATATCTCTGAAGAGATCCAAGCGAAATTTGCATAAACGTGGTGGGCCACTGGCCCACCCTACACCAACCCGTAGGGTGGGCATTGTGCCCACCGCCACGAACAACAAGAGGAGCCACCCATGGCTAAGGAAAAGTTTGAACGCTCGAAACCCCACGTAAACATCGGCACGATTGGTCACGTTGACCATGG
>NZ_DEYI01000008.1:0-5530 GCF_002364475.1 Idiomarina sp. UBA3162 | reverse complement strand
TTCGAGCCCAGTACCATCCACCACCTTTTTTTATTTCTTTGTTCTTCTAGTTAATTCCACGACTTCAACCGTTATTGGTTAGCTTCAACTTAAGAAAGTCAATTAACACCCTAACTTTAGCAATTCGATGTCGCGACTCGGGATACAGCGCCCAAATACCGTCGTCCGGTTGACGATAATCTGTCATCACTTCCTGTAAGACACCGGCTTCGAGCTCATCAGCGACATAATAGTCAGGTAGAATCGCTATACCCAGACCTTTACACACCGCATCTTTTATCGCCAATCCACTATTGCAGTGAATTAATGCATTGGGTTGCACTGTCTTTACTTTTCCATCCACCTGAAAACGCCAACTTTTGAGCGTGCCCGTTAAACAACGGTGATCAGCCAGCGAAGCTAAGTGAGTTGGTTCTCCAAAACGTTCAAAATACGCCGGCGCCCCCACTAGAAAGTGCCGACGACGACCGAGCGGACTCGCCTTTAAACGCGGCGTGCCCAAATGCCCTAACCGTATCGCTAAGTCATAATGTCCCTCTATCAAGTCGAGCGTGTCGTTGGTGAGGTTAAAGTCGAGTCGACAATCAGGGTATTGGTTTAAAAAGTCGTTCACCAACGGCGCGATTACGTGTTCGCCATAAAAGACCGGTGCGGTGAGACGAATTAATCCTTGTGGCTTTTCTGAGCGTTGCTGAATGGCTTGGTCGGCATCGTTCAAACTCGCGACCAAGTGCTGGCAATGCGGTAAATACAGCAAGCCCTCCTCCGTTAAGCTCACGCTGCGTGTCGAGCGATAGAGTAATGGTAATTTTAGTCGTTGTTCTAAAGCTGCAATATTGCGGCTGACTTGCGCTACGGATAGACCTAACTGCTTAGCGGCACTGGTAAAGCTTGATGTTTGAGCCACCGCGACAAACTCACTGATTCCTTGCCATTGTTTCATTATTACGTATCTGCAAAAGTCATTTGTAAAAAGTTTAGATTACCTTTAAAACAGAAAAAGTTAAACTTGTTCCTGTCATTAACGTATAACTAGCCAATCACATACCAAATAAAGGAAGCTATGATGGAAACAATTAAGTCGCGTGCAGCCGTGGCCTGGGGTCCGGGCGAACCATTAAAAATGGAAGAAATCGATGTAGCACCACCTAAGAAAGGCGAAGTGCGCGTCAAAATTATTGCGACAGGCGTGTGCCATACCGATGCTTACACGCTATCAGGCGCAGATCCTGAGGGTATCTTCCCAGCCGTTTTGGGTCATGAAGGTGGCGGTATTGTTGAATCCGTCGGCGAAGGCGTGACTTCTGTCGAGGTGGGTGACCATGTAATTCCACTCTACACAGCCGAGTGTGGCGAGTGTAAATTCTGTACGTCTGGAAAAACGAATTTGTGCCAAGCCGTGAGAGCGACGCAAGGCAAAGGCTTAATGCCTGATGGTACCTCTCGTTTCTCAAAAAACGGCGAGCCGATTTACCACTACATGGGTACTTCGACATTTTCTGAATACACCGTGTTACCTGAAATCTCTGTCGCGAAAATCCCAAAAGAAGCGCCCTTAGAAAAAGTGTGTTTGTTAGGTTGTGGTGTCACCACCGGAATGGGCGCAGTGAAGAACACCGCTGATGTGCAAGAAGGTGATACGGTCGCGGTATTCGGGCTCGGTGGTATCGGTTTAGCTGTCATTATCGGTGCCGTACAAGCGAAGGCGTCACGCATTATTGCAATTGATGTGAACGAAGATAAGTTCGAAATTGCTAAGCAACTCGGTGCGACTGATTTTGTTAACCCAACAGATTACGACAAGCCTATCCAAGAAGTGATTGTCGATATGACCGACGGCGGTGTCGACTTCTCGTTCGAATGTATTGGTAACGTCGAAGTCATGCGTTCGGCGCTTGAGTGCTGCCACAAAGGTTGGGGCGAATCGGTAATTATTGGTGTCGCCGGCGCAGGCGAGGAAATCTCGACCCGTCCATTCCAATTGGTTACCGGGCGTGTTTGGCGTGGGAGTGCATTTGGTGGTGTTAAAGGGCGCAGTCAACTGCCTGATTACGTACAGCAATACATGGACGGAAAATTTGATTTAGATACCTTCATCACCCACAACATGCCGCTCGAGGAAATTAACGAAGCCTTTGAGCTCATGCACGAAGGTAAATCGATTCGTTCGGTTATCCACTACTAAGCGACAAAGGTATCCACTATGGAAATCGTAAGCGAAGTACGTACATTTGGCGGTCGACAAATCCGCTTAAAGCACCGCTCTTCGACGCTCAACTGCGATATGCAGTTGAGCGTGTTTCTGCCGCCCCAAGCAGAACATCATGCAGTACCCAGTTTGTACTTTTTATCAGGGCTCACGTGTACTGATGAGAACTTCTCTACTAAAGCAGGTGCACAGCGCGTCGCAGCGCAACTTGGTATCGCGTTGATTATTCCCGACACCAGTCCGCGCGGTGATGAGGTACCTGACGAAGATCGGTATGACTTTGGCAAAGGTGCAGGCTTTTATCTGAATGCGACCGAAACGCCTTGGAAGCAACATTATCAAATGTATGATTACATTCTTGATGAACTCCCAAAATGGGTAGAGGCGCAGTTCCCATTAACGGATAAACGCTCGATTGCCGGTCACTCCATGGGAGGTCATGGTGCGCTGGTCATTGGTGTGCGAAACCCAGAACGCTATCAAAGCATTTCGGCATTCTCACCGATCACTCATCCAACTCAATGCCCTTGGGGTGAATATGCGTTTACGCAATATTTGGGAGGCAACCGTGATGCTTGGAAAGATTATGATGCGGTAGAACTCATCAAAGCGTATGGGCAAGTCAGACCGATTCGCGTCGACCAGGGTTTAGCAGACAACTTTCTCGAAGAGCAACTGAAGCCTGAGACTTTGCAAGCTGTATTCGATGAAACAGATGGACCGGGTGCTATCTATCTACACGAAGGCTATGATCACAGTTACTACTTTATCAGTAGTTTCATTGAGGAGCAGTTACGCTTCCACGCGCATTATCTGCTCTAGCACGCTCGCCTTTATTACGCGGATTTATCGGTGTCTTCGGACACCGATGGTTCAGGCTTTTCCGCCAAGTGACGCCGATAAAACCGCCATTGCCGCGACTTACTTACGTACCAAAGACTGATAAACCACGCCAAGATAATACTCGCTTTGCCCCAAGAGAAGCTGCCATGCTGATGCAGTAGCAGACTACTAATTAATATCGCATCTAACACGAGAGCGACCAACATCAGAGGCTGTGCAGCTCGCATCACATGGTTGGCCCAATTATAACCATCCTCTTTAGCGAAACTTGTCGCCAACAGTACGAATAAGGCCGGCAAACCCACCACAAGCATGAGACCAAATTGTTCTGAGTTTTTATAAAAGAGTGAGAGTAAACGCGTGCGATCTTCATTGAAAGTGAGCGAAACAATACCCGCAAGATATCCGCGGCATAAAAAGAACGTGACCCAAATGAAAAATAGAGGGGTGCTCGCGCGCCCCTCTTTATCCAGATAACGCGCTCGTTCGACGAACGCCGCTCCGTTGCCAGATCTTTTCATGGAAATAATAACCTACTGTATTTACCAGTGGCTCAATCAATGCCACGGCACCACCCATCACAATATCGCCTGTCATCACCCAAACCACTGTAAAAGCGATTGAGAAATGCATCACGGCAAAACTTGCTGTCTTTATCATAATGCCCTCCATTCCTGTCTAAAGAAATGATAGCAATTACGATTTACATTTCTAATTATAAAAACCGATTAAACTGCTCGTTTAAGTTGCTCACGTAGTGTTTTGATATCGTCACGTAACTGTGCCGCCTTCTCAAACTCAAGGTTTTGAGCCGCTTCATACATTTCTTTTTCTTTGGCTTCAATTTCTTTAATCACCGCATTCGTATCTTTGATCATCACGGTGCGTGGATCGTAACCAGAGGCAACCTCTGCAACCGCCTTCGCGGCACGGTTTTTACGATTAGCACCACCCTGCCCCAAGTCCATCACATCGGTGACTTTCTTATTCAATTTTTGCGGTGTGATACCATGTTCTTTGTTAAAAGCGATTTGCTTTTCACGACGACGATCCGTCTCATCAATCGCGCGTTGCATAGAGCCGGTAATCCGGTCGCCATATAGAATCGCCTTACCATTCACGTTACGTGCTGCACGACCAATGGTCTGAATCAAAGAACGGTCAGATCGTAAGAAGCCCTCTTTATCAGCATCAAGAATGGCGACTAAGGAGACTTCCGGCATATCGAGACCTTCTCGCAGCAAGTTAATGCCGACCAACACATCGAACTCACCGAGTCGCAGATCGCGAATAATCTCCATTCGTTCGACAGTATCGATGTCCGAGTGAAGATACCGTACACGGATACCGTGTTCATCGAGATAATCACTTAAATCTTCGGCCATCTTTTTGGTTAATGTTGTCGCAAGCACACGTTCTTCTTTTTCCACCCGTAAACGGACTTCAGACATTAAGTCATCAACCTGCGTCGCCACGGGTCGCACTTCAATAATCGGATCCACTAAGCCAGTGGGTCGCACCACCTGCTCAACGACCTCACCGCTACTACGTTCAAGCTCATATTTCCCAGGTGTTGCAGAAACATAAACAGTTTGGGGGGCAATGGCTTCGAATTCATCGAATTTTAAGGGCCGGTTATCCAACGCACTCGGCAGTCGAAAGCCATACTCCACCAAGTTTTCCTTGCGCGAGCGATCGCCCTTATACATCGCCCCGACCTGCGATACCGTCACATGTGACTCATCAATGATGAGCAGTGCGTCGTCCGGTAAATAATCCATCAAGGTGGGTGGTGGCTCGCCCGGAGCACGTCCAGACAGATAACGTGAATAGTTTTCGATACCGGAGCAATAGCCAAGCTCCAACATCATTTCAATATCAAACTGAGTGCGCTGATTAATACGTTGCTCTTCAAGCAGTTTATTTTGTTTCAGCAGCACATCTCGACGATCTTTCAACTCATCTTTGATCTTCTCAATCGCTTCAACCAAGACTTCACGAGGTGTCACATAGTGTGTTTTCGGATAAATGGTGGCACGCGCAACATCCGCTTCGGTCACTTGCCCCGTGAGCGGCTCAAAAAAGCTGATACGGTCGACTTCGTTATCAAATAGTTCAACGCGCACTGCAAGCTCTTCCGATTCAGCGGGGAAAATGTCAATGACCTCACCGCGCACACGATAGGTGCCCCGCTCGAAGGCCGCATCGTTTCGCTTATACTGTAGCTGCGCCAAGCGCCGCAAAATATCGCGCTGGTCAATAATGTCGCCACGACGCAAATGCAGCATCATCTTCATATATGATTCGGGATCACCCAAACCATAAATCGCCGAAACCGAAGCCACCAACACAACATCACGGCGCTCCATCAACGCTTTTGTCGCTGACAGACGCATTTGTTCAATGTGGTCGTTTATCGATGCATCTTTTTCAATAAAGGTGTCGGTGGTGGGCACGTAGGCTTCCGGCTGATAATAA
>NZ_DEYI01000088.1:9827-10808 GCF_002364475.1 Idiomarina sp. UBA3162 | reverse complement strand
CGTTTACCACTGTGGGACGAATACCAATCGCAATTGGATAGCCCCTTCGCTGACATGCAAAACATTGGTGGTAAAGAAGCCGGCACCATTACTGCCGCGTGTTTCTTATCTCGGTTTACACGCAAATATAACTGGGCGCATATGGATATCGCGGGCACCGCCTGGAGTGGTGGCGCTAATAAAGGTTCAACAGGCCGTCCTGTACCCTTGCTTAGCCAGTTTTTGATCAACCGCTGCCAACAAGTGGATGCAAACGACTAGTTATGCCCAGTGCAACGTTTTTTTTAGTACAAACGCTCGGCGAAGACGAGAAAAATAACCTGATTTGCGATAAAATCGCCGATCTTTTTCGTCAGTATCGCAAATTGCTTGTGGTATGCGAGGATCAGCAGCAGGCCGAACTGTTCGACGAACTGTTATGGCAGCGGCCTGCCGATGGGTTTATCCCCCATGCGTTAGTAGGTGAAGCCCTGCCGAACGGTGCGCCGGTGACGCTCTCGTGGCGTCAGTCAGAGCAACAACCGCGTACAGGCATGGCTCTATTTAACTTGGCAAGCCAAGTGCCAGAGGTTGCACAACGCAGCCAACATATTTTTGACCTTGTGCCGGCGCCCGAAGATGAAAAAGCCGTCGCACGAGAGCGATACAAACATTATCGTGCTCGCGGATGCCAAATGCGCACCGAGCCGTTAACAGCAAAGCACAATTAAGGCCATTATGGACAAGACGTACTCTCCTAAAGACATTGAAGAATCGTTATATCAAACGTGGGAAAGCAAAGGCTATTTTAAGCCTTCTGGCGAAGGTGATGCATACTCAATTATGATCCCGCCCCCCAATGTGACAGGTAGCTTGCATATGGGTCATGCGTTCCAACACACCATCATGGATATCCTGACCCGCTATCAGCGGATGGACGGGAAAAACACATTATGGCAGGTCGGCTCTGACCACGCGGGCATTGCAACCCAAATGGTTGTT
>NZ_DEYI01000088.1:0-9546 GCF_002364475.1 Idiomarina sp. UBA3162 | reverse complement strand
AAAAGCCTTATGGCAAGTGGGTACCGACCACGCCGGCATTGCAACCCAAATGGTTGTTGAGCGTCAACTCGCAGCAGACGGCAAAAGCCGTGCCGATTTAGGTCGTGAAGCGTTTATCGACAAAGTCTGGGAGTGGAAGCAAGAGTCTGGCGGCACGATTACCTCACAAATGCGTCGCTTAGGTGATTCTGTCGACTGGGATCGCGAGCGTTTTACGATGGATGAAGGTCTGTCTAAAGCAGTGCTAGAAGTCTTTGTAAAGCTTCACAAAGAAGGTCTCATTTACCGTGGCAAGCGCTTGGTTAATTGGGATCCAAAGTTACAAACCGCGATTTCTGACCTTGAAGTTGAAAATAAAGAGCAGCAGGGTCACATCTGGCATCTGCGTTATCCGCTAGCGGATGGCGAGAAAACGGAAGACGGTAAAGATTATTTGGTTGTCGCAACGACTCGACCCGAGACGATGCTGGGTGATGTCTGTGTTGCCGTTCACCCAGAAGACGCGCGTTACAAACACTTAGTCGGTAAGCACATCGAGCTACCACTCGTTGAGCGTAGAATTCCGATCATCGCAGACGATTACGTCGACCGTGAATTCGGTACTGGCTGCGTTAAGATTACCCCTGCTCACGACTTTAATGACTATGAAATCGGTAAGCGTAACGAACTAGGCATGATTGCCGTGCTTGATGATACGGCACATGTTTTAAGTACTGCTGGTTTATATACGAGCAAAGGAGAAGCGGTTGAGTCGCTTGGTGAGTTTAAGGGCGAACTGCCTCAACAGTTTGCAGGGCTTGAACGCTTTGAAGCACGTAAACAAATCATCGCCGCGTTTGAAGAACTCGAACTCCTCGATAAAATTGAGAAACATACCAATAAGGTGCCTTATGGCGACCGCGGAGGTGTTCCGATTGAGCCGCACTTAACAGATCAGTGGTATGTGCGTGTTGAGTCATTAGCTAAACAAGCGACTGAGGCCGTTGAGGATGGTCGTATCGAGTTCGTACCAAAACAATACGAGAATATGTACTTCAGTTGGATGCGTGACATTCAGGATTGGTGTATTTCACGTCAATTGTGGTGGGGACACCGCATTCCAGCATGGTACGACGAACAAGGTAACGTCTATGTTGGACGCTCTGAGGAAGAGGTGCGTAAAGAAAACGACCTAGGCGACATCAAATTGTCTCAAGATGATGATGTCCTTGATACCTGGTTCTCCTCTGCGCTTTGGACTTTCTCGACGCTAGGTTGGCCAGAGCAAACTGACGATTTAAAAACGTTCCACCCGACTGATGTGCTGGTCACCGGGTTTGATATTATTTTCTTCTGGGTTGCGCGCATGATTATGATGACCATGCACTTCCTGAAAGATGAAAATGGTCAGCCTCAGGTCCCCTTCAAAAAGGTCTATGTCACTGGGCTTATTCGCGATGAAGAAGGCCAGAAGATGTCTAAGTCGAAAGGTAACGTACTGGATCCATTAGACATGATCGACGGCATTAGCGCTGATGCATTAGTCGAAAAGCGTACCGCTAATCTCATGCAACCTAAAATGCGCGAGAAAATTGCTAAAGCAACACGCAAACAGTTCCCTGAAGGCATCGCTGCACATGGTACCGATGCGTTGCGTTTTACTCTGACTGCGCTGGCTTCGACGGGTCGTGATATTAACTGGGATATGAAACGTCTTGAGGGTTATCGCAACTTCTGTAATAAGTTATGGAACGCTAGCCGCTATGTGTTGATGAACACGGAAGAACATGATTGCGGCCAGTCAGGTGAAGACTATCGCTTATCGCTCGCAGATGAGTGGATTATTGCGCGCTTCAACCACACTGTTAAAGAGTTCCGTCATGCACTCGATACCTATCGGTTTGACCAAGCCGCAGCGATTGCTTACGAGTTTACTTGGAACCAGTTCTGTGACTGGTATTTAGAGTTAACCAAGCCCGTACTTAATAATGGTACTGAAGCAGAGCAACGTGGCACGCGCCGTACCTTGGTCACTGTACTCGAGCAACTATTACGACTACTGCATCCTGTGTTGCCTTATATCACCGAGACTATTTGGCATCGTGTCAAACCGTTGGCCGGGGTTGAGGGTGAAACGATTATGTTGCAACCGTTCCCACGAGCAAACGCCGATGTCGATCATCAAGCGATGCAGGATATGGAATGGTTAAAACGGGTGATCTTGGCGATCCGAAATATCCGTGGTGAGATGGATTTATCGCCTAACAAACCATTACCGTTGCTAATATCTCATTATGATGAGATGGCACGGGGCCGTATTGAAGCCAACAGAACATTCTTGCAGAGCCTGGCCAAACTTGAGCAAATCGACTACTTGAATGAAGGCGATGAGCCGCCAGCGAGTATGACAAGCCTTGTGGATAGTATGCAGTTGCACATCCCGATGGCTGGCTTAATTGACAAGGACGCCGAGTTAAAACGTCTCGATAAAGCCCTGCAAAAAGCCGAGCAAGAGCAAAAGCGCCTAAGCGGCAAGCTCAGTAACGAAAACTTCGTGAGTAAGGCACCTGAGGCCGTCATTGCTAAAGAGCGTGAGAAGCTGGCAGAAGCTGAAGAAGCGTTAGCTCAACTCAAGCAGCAGCACGCCAAAATAGCCTCTCTGTAATAGGTTTCGAGCATAAGTGAAGGCGCCTTTATGGCGCCTTTTTTCATCCAATTATCATCTCTCTGCGTAGAACATAAAACGCTTAACTTAAGGAGAGAGCAATGAATATCTTTGACGAACTTAAGACCGATCATGATAAGCAGCGCGCATTGTTGGACAACTTGAGCGACACGCAGGGGGATGAAGCAGAACGTCGCACCCAATTCAACGTTTTGAAAGCGCAACTTCAAGCACATGCTACGGCTGAAGAAAGGTATTTCTACTCACCATTGATTAACAACGATAGTACCGTCGACTTATCACGTCACGGTATTGCTGAACACCACGAGATTGACGAGCTCATTGAGACGATAGAGCAAACCGATATGTCATCGCCAGCTTGGCTTCAGCACTTGAAAAGCCTCAAACATAAAGTGCTTCACCACCTCGAAGACGAAGAACAGGGCTTTTTTCAGCAGGCAGGTAAGGTGCTTAGCACCCAACAAAAATCAGAGTTAGGTAGTGACTATCGCTTAGAAATGGATCAACAAGGTATATAGCAATAAGTTCGAGGACGAATTATTCGTCCTCGAAATCTTCCTCGTCTTCGTCAAGGAAAGTACCCCAACCGTCGTACTCAACTTCACATTCTTCAGCCACGACTAAAATCTCGCGAATTTGACGCGAAAGGACATCTCGGTCAAGCGTACTTTCTGTGGAAGCTGCAAAAGCAAACCACCGCTCGCCTTGCTCGTCCTCAAACTCGTCCGCATCATCAACGTGATAGCCTTCTTTTACCATTTCTACAGCGGCCTTTTCGAGCTTGGTAAAGTCCTGTGACGCCAAATGATGCTCTATTAAATAGTATTCACTTGGATCGACACCATCTTCTAGCATGGCATCAATTGTTTCATTACTCTGCTCGAGCAAGACATCTAGCATTGAACTCATAAATTTCCTTCATCATTTTCACTGACGTGTTTATCTAGTAGAGCAATTTTGTTCTTCATCACATCATGAGTATCACGAGATAATTGCCGCAATGAATCTTTTGAATAATTGGCGATATTAATCGGCTCTAAAAACTCAATTTTTAGTACGCCATTATTCCAACGATTCATTTTAATCTTTTTATGTAAATTTGAAACACACACGGGCACAATATTTACTTGTGCCTTATAGGCGGTATGAAATGCTCCATTTTTAAAAGGTAGTAACCCTCTACCGTAACTCCGCGTCCCCTCAGGAAACATCCATACTGAAATATCCCTGCGTTTAATCGCATCCGCCGTTTGCGCAATGGTGCCATGAGCTCGGCCTTTATTTTTCCGATCGATTAGAATGTTTCCAGCTAACCAATAGAGCTGACCAAAAAATGGAATATAGCGTAGGCTTTTCTTGCCGACGGTAACTGTGTTCGGCGGCAACATCGCTGCAATGGTGAAAATTTCCCAGCTGTTCTGGTGGTTGCAAATATAAACATAAGGTCCGCCAGGCGGGACATCAGGGTGCACCTTGACCTCAAGTTTCACGCCCAATATACGTGTAACCGAACCGAAGATACGTGCCCATACGTATGTATTATTACGATGAAATGGCCTCAATATACAAAATATACAGCCGATAACTCCGAACAGGACGATAAAGATCCCTAAAAATATCCAGCGTATCGCAGCTAACATCATTACTCCTTGTTGTTTTGCTCGGCTAGTATATCGTGTTTATTCAAAATAAAACTCCGATCAGTCAATTATTAGGTAAGTTATGGCGCTATTCACTCGACCCGATATATCCACCGATATTTACATCGAGCTTATGGATGAGATCAAAGAACTCCATCAACAGGCGGAAAAAAGCGTAATTGCTTTAGAGTCTGCACCAAACTCCGAGTCTCATCAACAAACACTGTATCGTGCGATTCACACGATTAAAGGTGATCTTGGTATCATCGGACTCGACCCTCTGGTGCCGTTGATAGGTGCAATTGAAAACTTACTTGATGATGTACGCAATCAACGCTTAACTTTTAACGCGATCATCGGTGACATCGTGTTTAACTTAATCGATCAAGTCCATGATTTTGTTCAATCGTGTAAAAATGACGTGCGAGTCGAGTTTCCCGAGTCACGCTACCAACGCGTCATCACATTGTGTCGACAGCTCGATTACCAACATATTGACGCATCACTGCGCGAGATTCTAGCCACATTAGCGCCCGAATTAGTCATCACCACCGATCTAGATGAGCAACCCAGCTACACTCCGAATGCGGAAGATAACGCTGAGGCCGATTTGAACCTTTTTGAAGCGCTTATTAACCAAGCTGAGCAACGCTCAAGTTATTGGCACGGTCGGGCAAAGAGGCAACTTAAACTCGCATTACTGATCAATCGCCATGCAGGGTCTCCTATTGATGACAGACAACTCACTGCTGCATGTTTCGTTCACGATTTCGGTATGTCCTTTCTGCCTGTTTCGATTCTGCACACAACCGACGCGCTCAGTGAAATTCAAACGGAGACATTAAAAACGCACGTCTATCTGTCGGCCAAACTGCTCGAAAACTTACCACAATGGCAAGAGGCAAAACATATGGTATTACAACACCACGAACGGGTGGACGGAACCGGTTATCCTAACGGACTGACTCAGGCGCAAATATGTGATGGCGCAAAAATCTTAGCCATTGTTGATACCTTTGACGCAATGACCCATGAGCGCGCGCACAAACACCACTTGAAAAGGCCATTTAGCAGGGCTCGAGCAGAACTCAAGCGTTTAGCAGGGACACAGCTGTGCCCCTACTGGGTAACCGTTTTTAACGATGCTATGAACGATCTCGTTAAAGCCAAGCGTGCGCTTTAAGCTATTCATCACTGTCGTTGACAGGGTCAGATGATTCTGGCTCATTTGCGGTAGCTTCAACCTCGATACGGTCGACACGTTGCAAGCCGCGTGGCAATTTATTGCCCCGACGTCCACGCTCGCCCTGATAATGTGCCAGGTCAGCTGGTTTTAATGTTAGCTTACGACGTCCCGCGTGGAGTGTCACCGTACTATCGGGACTCGCTACACTGGTTGCAACGACATATTCCTCACGTGACTGCGCACGCAGCGCTGGAATACTGATCATCTTATTACCTTTCCCCTTCGCCAACTGCGGTAAATCAGCTATCGGGAACACCAACATACGGCCCTCGTTTGAAACCACAATGACATGGGCCTTGGCCGTATCTTTTACTTCTACAGGCGGCATTACCTTGGCTCCCGTAGGCAAACTTAAAATCGCCTTACCATTTTTATTACGAGAAACAAGGTCTTTAAACTGACACACAAAACCATAGCCGGCGTCAGAGCTTAGTAAATAATATTGCTCATCTTTCGCCATCAACGCATGGTGCACAGTCTCTCCCGCGACCATATTAAATCGGCCGGTCAACGGTTCGCCTTGGCTTCTAGCCGACGGCAGCGAATGCGCTTCACAAGAATAGCTGCGCCCCGATGTATCAAGAAATACGACAGGTAAGTTGCTCTTACCCTGAGCAGCCGCCTGGAAGCTGTCACCCGACTTGTAGCTCAGCTTTTCGCCATCAACATCATGCCCTTTGGCACAACGCACCCAGCCTTTAGCAGAAAGCACCACGGTCACTGCTTCAGCAGGAGTGAGCTCTGTTTCGCTCAGTGCTTTGGCTTCAGCCCGTTCAACTAGAGGCGAACGACGTTCGTCGCCATATTTCTCTGCATCAGCAAGAATTTCTTTTTTAATGAGTGTTTTTAAACGACGGTCTGAATTTAATAATTGAGAAAGCTTTTCACGTTCTTTTTCAAGCTCATCTTGCTCGCCCTTCAACTTCATTTCTTCTAAGCGCGCTAAATGGCGTAGTTTCAACTCCAGAATAGCTTCTGCCTGAGTATCCGTAAGCGCGAATCGCTTGATGAGTTCCTTTTTCGGCTCGTCTTCATAACGAATAATTTCAATGACTTCGTCAATATTCAAAAACGCTATTAATAGACCCTGCAAAATATGCAGACGCGCTTCTACTTTGTCGAGACGATACTGCAATCGACGTGTCACCGTTTGCTTACGGAACTCTAGCCATTCACTTAAAATACCGACCAATGGCTTAACTTGCGGCCGACCATCTAAGCCCAAAATGTTCAAATTTACGCGGTACTGCTTCTCGAGATCTGTGGTGGCGAACAAGTGCTTCATCAATTGCTCTGTATCAACACGATTCGAGCGCGGCACCACGACCAAACGAGTGGGGTTTTCGTGGTCTGATTCATCACGTAAGTCAGAAACTAAGGGCAGTTTTTTTGCCTGCATCTGCGCCGCAATCTGCTCTAATACTTTCGCACCCGAGGCTTGATGAGGTAATGCAGTCAGTACGATTTCACCCTCTTCAAGGTGATACTTAGCACGCATTTTTACAGTCCCACGCCCCGATTCATAGAGCTTCTTCAACTCAGTTTTAGGTGTAATAATTTCGGCGTCGGTGGGATAATCAGGTCCTTGTAGGTGCTCCATCACCTCATCTAAATCTGCGCTCGGCTTATCAATCAATAATGCACACGCATTAGCTACTTCACGGGCATTATGAGGCGGAATATCCGTTGCCATCCCAACAGCGATACCAGTAACGCCGTTAAGCAAAATATGCGGTAGGCGTGCCGGTAGCATTTTCGGCTCGCGCATCGTGCCATCAAAGTTTGGAATCCAGTCGACCGTGCCTTGCCCGAGCTCGCTCAACAATACTTCGCTAAAGCGCGATAACTTAGCTTCAGTGTAACGCATGGCAGCGAACGACTTAGGATCATCCGGCGATCCCCAGTTTCCTTGACCATCAACGAGCGGGTGACGATAGCTAAATGGCTGTGCCATCAGTACCATTGCTTCATAGCAGGCGCTATCACCGTGGGGGTGAAATTTACCAAGTACATCACCCACTGTGCGAGCAGACTTTTTATATTTCGCCAGTGCCGAAAGTCCGAGTTCAGACATTGCGTAAATAATTCGACGTTGCACAGGCTTTAGGCCATCGCCAATATGCGGTAACGCACGGTCCATAATGACGTACATCGAGTAGTTGAGATATGCATCCTCAGTAAACTTACTCAGCGGTGTGCGTTCGGTTACTTCACTCGACATTGAGCTGTTCTCCATTTAAATTCATTTCGCGCAGTGGTTATGTGTATAGTTCTGCCAGATCGGCCATATTGCCTTTGCTCTCAAGCCAAGTACGGCGGTCGGCTGCACGTTTTTTCGCTAATAACATATCCATTAATTCTTCCATCGCCTCAGCATCGTCAATAGTGAGCTGCACGAGTCTACGGGTATTGGGGTCCATGGTGGTTTCACGAAGTGTTAGTGGGTTCATTTCACCCAACCCTTTGAAACGCTGCACGTTAACTTTACCTTTGCGTTTCTCCGCTTCTATGCGATCGAGAATGCCCTGCTTCTCGCCCTCATCAAGGGCATAAAACACGTCTTTTCCGACATCAATGCGATACAGCGGTGGCATTGCCACAAAGATGTGTCCATTTTCGACCAAAGGTCGGAAGTGTTTTACAAACAAAGCGCACAATAATGTCGCGATATGCAAACCATCGGAATCGGCATCAGCAAGAATACAAATCTTGTTGTATCTCAATTTGTCCAAATCCACCGAGTTCGGATCAACCCCTACCGCAACTGAAATATCGTGTATTTCTTGGGAAGCAAGGATCTGTTCTGGATCGACCTCCCATGTATTGAGAATTTTACCTCGTAACGGCATAACCGCTTGAAACTCACGATCGCGCGCCTGCTTTGCTGAGCCACCCGCAGAGTCACCTTCGACTAAAAATAGCTCACTGCGTTCACTATCTTGACCTGAGCAGTCCGTCAACTTACCCGGTAGTGCAGGTCCCGACGTTACCTTTTTACGAACGACTTTTTTACTCGCTTTTAAACGGCGCTGCGCATTGGAGATACAAAGTTCTGCGAGCGCCTCAGCTTGTTCGGTATGTTCGTTGAGCCACAGGCTGAATGAATCTTTTACGACACCTGAAACAAAACTCGCCGACTGGCGAGACGACAAACGTTCTTTAGTCTGCCCGGCAAATTGCGGGTCTTCCATCTTCAGTGAAAGAATATAACTACACCGCTCCCACACATCATCAGGCGTTAATTTAACACCGCGCGGCGTTAAATTACGGAATTCACAGAATTCTCGCATGGCTTCTAACAAACCTTGTCGCAAGCCATTGACGTGCGTGCCGCCTAAAGCAGTGGGAATTAAGTTCACATAACTTTCAGTAACCGCTTCCCCACCTTCTGGTAACCAAGTCACTGCCCATTCTGCCGCCTCAGTTTTACTGACAAAGCTCCCGTCAAAGGGCGCCTCCGGCAGTGTGGGGTATTCTTCAACGGCTTCTCGTAAGTAGTCCGTCAAGCCATCCTCGTAAAACCAGCTTGTTTCCTCTCCGTCAACATGATTGATAAAGCGAATGGTCAATCCTGGACAAAGAACCGCTTTTGCACGCAGTAGATGGGTCAGCTTTAAAACTGAAAATTTACTTGAATCGAAATACTGTTCATCGGGCCAAAAATGAACGCGGGTGCCCGTGTTACGCTTGCCACAGGTACCGGTGACTGCCAGTTCTGACACTTTATCACCGTTTTCAAACGCCATCTCGTACACTTGGCTGTCGCGGCGAATCGTTATTTCGACGCGTTTAGATAGCGCATTAACAACCGAAATACCGACGCCATGAAGACCACCTGAAAATTGATAGTTCTTATTAGAGAATTTCCCACCCGCGTGAAGCTTACTCATTATCAGCTCTACCCCTGGGATTTTCTCCTCTGGGTGAATATCGACAGGCATACCTCGACCATCGTCTGTTACTTCGAGTGACTGATCTTTGTGTAATACCGCTGT
>NZ_DEYI01000081.1:0-7668 GCF_002364475.1 Idiomarina sp. UBA3162 | reverse complement strand
TTGATGTTATTGTCGGACATTTAGCGCGGGCTTTCAACGCATATTCGTGCAATAAATGAGTGTTTAGACCAGCGTAAATTAAAGCTTATGAAAAATAACTTAATAACTATCCAAAATAAGGGCTAAAGACGCTTCAGGGATACGAATTTATTATTGTTATCAAGCTGGATAATGAACCGGCCGGATACGCCAGTTGAGTCAACGAAAGGAACCATACGACCTGCCGGAATGGCAATTCGTACGTTAGTATCAGACAGTACAACTAAATGTTGGGCGCCACCACCGTAATAAATATCGATAAATTCCTGATACGACATAGAAATTGAAAAACGATATTCAATCACAGGATAACCCCCAACTATCTATTTGGTTAAAATAGTTATGCAGCTAAACTATTTTCAATTTTTTCTTGTAAATCACTGGCTAAGTTCGGCAACGCTTGGATTTTCTCCAGTTGTTGCTTCATCAGCGCCTGTCGCTCGGCATCATAACGCTTCCATGACATAAAACTCGAAATTAAGCGCGAGGCGACTTGCGGATTTTTATCATTCAATTGGCAAATCACATCACCAATTAACGTATAGCCTGCCCCATCAAATTGATGGAATCGCGCGCTGTTTTGCGTGAACGCTGCCAACAACGAATAAATTCGATTCGGGTTATCCAGGCTAAAATCTGGATGCTTCATTAACGCCTTGATGTTAGCGATTGTGCCATCGGTGTCCGCCAACGCTTGCGTTTGGAACCATTTATCCATGACCAATTTATCACCGCGCCATTGTTTATCAAATGCTTCGACTAAAGTCGTCGAGTTCGACGCATTACCCCAGACGGACGCCTGCAGAGCGGCGAGTCGATCAGTCATATTGGTAGCGTTATCGAACTGCGTTTGGCTTAGGTTTACGTAATTGTCACCGGCTACGGTGAGATAACCTAACAGCACATTTTGCAATTGCCGCAGTGCTATATCTTCACCTGCTAAGCGGTAGTCACGCTGCTGTAGTTCATCATAAATAGCGGCATAACGTGCACTCATCGTGCCGTGCAACTGTTCAGCCAACTGACGTTTTAACTGTCGCAAGTTATGAACAATGGTATCGATCTGAATGGTATCGAAATACTCGCCGACAGTTGCTGCATTCGGCAATGTTAATGTTAACGCAATCAGCGCCGGGTCAGTGTCTGATGTAATCAACCGTTCACAGGCATCAACGAGCGCCTGATCTACATCCACCGTCGACTGCGATTTAACCGCATCAACGACACGACGGGTAAAGAGCTGCTGTGCAGCATCCCAACGACTTACTGGATCGTCTGCATGAGCCATTAAGGTCAACATCGCTTGCTCAGGTAAGTTGCGTTGCACTTTAACGGGTGCAGAAAAGTCGTCAAATACCGAAACAATCGGCGCTTCGTCAGATGCTAACTGCTGTGAGAATTCGCCATTGATATAAAAAGTTTGACGCTCTTCAGTCAGCTCTAACAGGTTTTCAGCGAGCGCTATGCGCTCACCCTTAGGAGCGTACGCCGAGACACGCATTGGAATATGCATAGGCCGTTTTTCCGCCTGACCGGGCGTAGCCGGAACCGTCTGACGCGTGTTGATCACCAGTTGCTGCTTTTCAGTATCAAACGCTGTTTCAACCTCGACGCTCGGCGTTCCCGCTTGCTCATACCAACGGCGGAAAACGGATAAATCACGTTGATTCGCATCTTCCATCGCTTTGACAAAATCTTCGCAGGTTACTGCCGCCCCATCGTGGCGTTCCACATACAGCTGCATGCCCCGTTGAAAACCCGCTTCGCCTAGCAAGGTATGCATCATACGAATAACTTCCGCGCCTTTGTTATACACAGTCACCGTATAAAAGTTATTCATTTCCACAACTTTGTCAGGTCGAATCGGATGCGCCATAGGTCCCGCATCCTCAGTAAACTGGTGACTACGGATGATTTTGACGTTTTGAATACGGTTAACGGCGCGTGAACCTAAGTCAGAACTAAACTCTTGGTCACGAAATACCGTTAGACCTTCCTTCAGCGAAAGCTGGAACCAATCGCGGCACGTAATACGGTTTCCCGTCCAATTATGGAAGTATTCATGACCGATCACCGATTCGATATTTAAAAAGTCTTGGTCGGTACCCGTTTTGGGGTTGGCAAGCACATATTTAGAGTTAAAGACATTGAGTCCTTTGTTCTCCATAGCGCCCATATTGAAGAAATCGACCGCGACAATCATGTAAATGTCGAGGTCGTAAACAAGACCAAAGCGCTCCTCGTCCCAACGCATCGCATTTTTTAAGGACACCATCGCGTGCTCACTGCGATCTAAGTTACCTTTATCGACAAATAACTGTAGCGCGACTTCGCGTCCTTCGCGCGTCACGAAGGTGTCCTCGAGTAAATCAAAATCACCACATACCAAAGCAAATAAATAACTCGGTTTAGGGTATGGGTCATGCCAAGTGACAAACGGCTTGCCTGCCTCCTCACCGCGTTCGATGCTGTTGCCATTCGCCAAAATGTGAGGATAGTCGCCGTTCGGTGCGATGACTTTGGTGGTGAATGTCGCCAACACATCGGGACGGTCTAAATAGTACGTTATACGGCGGAAGCCCTCTGCCTCACATTGGGTGCAAAAAGTGCCTTCCGCTAGATAAAGTCCTTCCAGTGCTTTGTTAGTGGATGGGTCTAACGTATTGACGACTGTCAGCGTAAACTCATTTTGCTCAACCTCAACGCTCAGCGTCGAGTCAGTCACTGCGTAGTCTGAGGCATCCAGTGTTTGGTCGTTTAAAACAACCTTTTCGAGCGCTATGTGCTCGCCGTCAAGCACCAACGCATCACGGTGATCGCCTTGGCGCTTTATTTTCATGGTGTTAGTAATGCGTGTTTGTGTCTTATCCAATTCAACAACTAAGTTCACCGTATCAATGGTGAACTTAGGTGCTTGGTAATCTTTACGATATTTCGCGTTTTTTTGTGACATAAACCCTCTTTACGACGTTTGAGTATTTTCAGTCATCTCTGGCTGGCGATATAAAATGGTCCATCCGGTGTAAGCCAGTACAATCGCAATTAACGGTGTTAAGTAATTAAAGAATGCATAAATACCATAATCAAGTGGACTGACCGCCAATACACTAAACATATACGCGCCACAGGTATTCCATGGGATCAATGCTGAAGTCAACGTACCGCTATCTTCCAATGTCCGAGACAGTACTCGAGGATCCAAACCGCGACGTTGATACTCCTCTTTAAACATACGTCCAGGCAACACGATAGCCATGTACTGGTCGGCTGTTAGCACGTTTGCACCAAAACATGTGAACAACGTACCAGTAATCAAGCTGCCCACTGATTTTGCTGACTTTAGCATGCCTTGAATAAAGCGTTTCAGTAAGCCTAACTTTTCCATCACCGCACCGAATGTCATGGCACTTAGTATCAACCACAGCGTATTAAGCATGCTCGACATACCACCGCCGCTCAATAACGAATCAAGGTTTGTACTTCCGGTACTGACGGTCGTGCCATCAGACATGGCGAGCCAGATTACTTTCAGGTGCGATAAAAAGGTGTCATTACCACCTGCCATCTGTTGCACCATGTCGGGCTGAAAAATGAGTGCCCAAACGCCACCTAATAGTGCACCAAAAAATACGGTCGGTAGTGCAGGCTTGCGAGTTGCAGCTAAGAATAGCAAAACACCTAAAGGCACTAACATTGCCCAACCGATATTAAAGGTATTATCGAGCAGGCTTTGCATTTGATTCAGTTTCTCAAGCGAGACCGACGAGTCTGCGTTAAGCCCCAAGAATAGGAAAGTTGTTACTGAGATAATGAACGCGGGGCCAGCGGTATAACCCATATAGCGAATATGAGCGAACAATTCAGTACCGCTGACTGCAGGTGCCAAGTTTGTAGTATCGGATAACGGCGACATCTTATCGCCAAAATACGAGCCCGAAACAATAGCGCCGGCTGCGATAGCAGGGTCGAGTCCCATGCCCGAGGCAACGCCCATTAATGCCACACCGATAGTTGCAGCAGTGGTCCATGAGCTACCAATAGATAAGGCGATAATGCCGCAAATAATACAGCTAGCAGCATAAAAAAGCCCAGGGTTTAACAGCTCTAAACCGTAGTAAATCAGTGTCGGTACGGTACCAGAGAGCAACCAAGTGCCGATCAGTGACCCCACTGCAAGAATAATCAGCATGGCGCCCAGGGCAACAGATATCCCCTCTTGAATGCCTTTCTCTATCTGCTCCCAACTGAAACCATTCTTGAAGCCGATAATACAGGCAATACCTGCGGCTATCCAAAGTGCAATCTGGTTCGGTCCGTACGATGAGTCCTCACCAAAAAAATAAACAGACGAGGCCAACATAATGACCAGCGCAACGAGCGGAATCAATGCCTGAAAAAGCGTAGGCTGTTTTATTTGTTGTGTCATGAACGCGTTATCCTAGATCTCGATAATGCCAATAAGTTGAAGAAAGATAATAATGATAGCAATCGGTGCGACGTACTTAAGGCACAGATGCCAAACGTCGAACATGGTTTTACTCGTATCGAGCTCATCTTTAGCATTATCGCGCGTCATAACCCAACCCGCTAAAATCGCTAACAGCAACCCACCGAGAGGAAGCAATAGGCTCGATGTAAGTAAGTCAATCACGTCAAAAATGGAGTTCAGTGGCTTACCTAACCACTCAGTGCTGAGTTGTGCCCACGAACTGCCCGAAAAAGAATGAATCGTTAGTTGACCCAGTAACCATAATACACTGGCTGATATAATGGTTGATGGCCAACGCGATAAGTTGAATTTTTCTGAGACAAAAGCCACAGAAGCTTCGATCATTGCGATGGCAGATGTAAATGCTGCAATGACAAGCATAGTAAAGAAAATAGTCCCTACCCACTGGCCGCCAGGCATCTGCCCAAAGGCTAATGGCAATGTAGTGAAAATTAACCCGGGCCCCTCACTGGGTGTCAGATTAAAACCGAATACCAGAGGGAAAATAGCTAAACCAGCGATTAATGCGACAAGCGTATCAATTACAGCAATCCAAATACTGGTTTGTACTATAGAGGTTTCTTTCGGTAAGTAAGCGCCATACATAATGACAACGCCCGAAGCCAAACCCAGCGTAAAAAATGAATGTCCCAGTGCAATCATGACGCCATTAATCGATAGTTTGGAGAAGTCAGGTTTGAACATGAACTCAAATGCTTCGCCAAAGGCACCTATATTGCCGGCGTAGAATGCCAACGCAACTAATAGGACGAACATGGCAGGGAGCAAAAACCTCACAGAGCGCTCTAAGCCCTTATTCACGCCCTTACCAACAACAATAACAACACCCACTAATACCAGTGTATGCCACAACATCAGTTCGTTAGCCGATGACAGCATGCCGGTAAATAACCCACCGACCTGCTCCGCTGATGCGCCATTAAATGCGCCGCTACCCGCTTTAAACACGTAATCAAGCGCCCAACCCGCAATAACCGCATAAAAGCTCAATACCAAAAAGCCCGTTAACATGCCAAGCCAACCTGCAACTTGCCAATGTTTACTGCGTTTTGATTCGACTGCGACTTGCTCAGCGGCGTAGCCAGGAGAGTGGCGTCCACGGCGACCTATAACGACTTCCGCCATCATGATGGGAATGCCGATAAAGGCGATACAGAGTAGGTAAACTAAAACAAAGGCACCGCCTCCGTTTTCACCCATTACGTAAGGAAACTTCCAAATATTTCCGAGGCCCACGGCTGCTGCAGACGATGCCAGAATAAATGACAACCGACTTGACCAACGACTTGAAATTGATGCTGTGTTTTTCATTGTTGTTCTAGATCATTTTTTTAGTATAACGCGGTAGTTGACCACAAACTGCTTGGGTTGCCAAGCATACGTAAAAAAACCGCCACAAAGTGACGGTTTTTTAAGCGGTTCTATGAGCATTGGCTTAGTCGTTCTGTGCCAACTTGACGTCGTCAATAAACTCAAACGCAACCGAGATGGTTTCATCAAGGTAAGGATCAACCTCCAAGACCTCATCATCGACGTCATCGATGGATTCAACTGGCTCCATTCCCATACGCTTGAGACGTTCATTGACGCGCTGTAATCGTTCTTTTTTATCAGCGGCCTGCTCGTTCTCACGCTCTTCAAGGTTTAAGCTAACCCAGGTCTTTTCCATATTTTTGCGTAGTTCCTCAATATCTTTGAAAATATACGCAAACTCCGGATCTTTTTCTAAACGTTCATGAGCGTTCTTGTTTAACGACTGAATTTCAGCACTATCAAGATAACTGAAGGTATCATATTGCGCTGGCTTAATCTGATCCCACGGTAAAGCGTTATCTTCGCGGCTTTCACCCCACTCCGACGCTTCAATGTAAGAAGGTAATGTGACATCCGGCGCCACACCTTTTAATTGCGTGCTACCGCCGTCGATACGATAAAACTTAGCGATAGTGTACTGCACACTACCTAACGGTTCGCTAAAGAAATCGAAACGACGGTTTAAGCCGCGATGCTGTTGCACAGTACCTTTACCGAAGGTGTTTTCACCGACAATCAGTGCGCGTTTGTAGTCTTGCATCGCTGCGGCGAAAATTTCAGAAGCCGACGCACTATAGCGATCAACCAAGACCACCAGCGGACCGTCGTAGTAGGTCACACCATCACGATCTTTACTGACTTCAACATGACCGCGTCCGTCACTCACTTGAACAACCGGTCCTTGATCAATAAACAACCCGGTCAAGCTAATGGCTTCGTTAAGCGCACCACCACCATTACTACGCAAGTCGACCACGATCCCCTCAACTTCCTTAGATTTAAGGTCATCGAGTAGTTTCTTAACGTCTGCAGTGAGATTGTTATAAAAACCGGGGATTTCGATAACGCCCATTTTACGGCCTTTATTAGGTCCCTCGTCCGGCACTTCCACGTGCGCTTTGGCGGCACGGTCTTCAAGCTTTACTTTGTCTCGGACAATTTCGACGACTTTAGGTGTACCACCCACGCCTTGAGACGCTTCAAGCACTTGTAAACGGACTGACGATCCTTTGGGCCCTTTAATCATGTCGACAACGTCATCAAGACGCATACCAATAATGTCGACAAAATCCTCGGCGTCATCGCCAACACCTTGTCCTACGGCGATGATTTTGTCTTCAGGCGAAAGCTCACCCGTTTTATCAGCGGGCCCCCCCGGTACTAAGCTACGGATTACCGTGTAATCATATTCTGACTGTAAAACAGCACCAATGCCCTCTAGCTCGAGGTTCATATTTTGCTGGAAACGCTCAGAGTTAGCAGGTGATAGATAGCTCGTGTGTGGTTCGATTGAGCGAGCAAAGGCATTCATAATTGCCTGAAATGCATCTTCGCTTTTTGAGTTTGTTAGACGGTTAAGTGCGCTGTTGTAGCGTTTACCTAAGGTTTCAACAATATCAGGCCACTCTTTGCCCGCCAATTTTAAGTTAAGTGCGTCATATTTAACGCGTTTTTGCCATAACTCATTTAAAGCGTCTTCATCCTCCGCCCAATCGGCTTCTTCCCGATCGTAGTAATACTTTTCGCCCTCTTCATCAAAGCTCATAGGCTTGTCTTCATCGAGTAGCGACAGCGCGTATACGTAC